>JASBTH010000600.1 GCA_030148525.1 Saprospiraceae bacterium
GGTCCGGCTGCTGATGGAACGCAAGATCGAGGCCCGCGGAGTGCACATTCCCGTATTAGGGGAAGTGTATGGTCCCATTCTGGATGAACTTCAGGAGCACGGCATTGTTTTTCGGGAAATCGAGACCAACCTTTAAGAAAACTACTTGCTGAATACCCTCAAAAACTGGCTTCGTCCCCTGTTGCAGCTCACCAACGTGAAGGCCCTGCAGGCTTTCCACCTGATGCGGCAGGGAGCGACCATTCTTACGGCCATTTTGCTGGCCAAATCGTATCTGCCAACGGCTGCCATCGGCAACTACGAGCAACTGCTGTATATTAGTTATGCCGTGAGTTTTTTCTGGGTATCGGGACTCGTCCAGGGACTGCTTACCAGTTATAGCGATGAAAGCGAGGAGGATCAGCCCGTCTATCTTTTTAATGCTTACCTGGTTTTCGGAGGCATCAGTTTGTTCTTTTTCCTGGTGTTGTTGGGGTTTCAACAGCCGGCCCTGGAATTGTTTACCGGCAAAGATTCGCTGCCGTATTTCAGGATTTACCTGGTGTATATGCTCTTTAATATGCCCACTTATCTGGTGGAGAACATCTATTTGTTACTGGGCAGGCCAAAGCGCATCTTTCAATTCGGCTTTTTTTCCTTCGGCGGCCATTTAGTGGCCATGCTGGTGCCGGTTTTTCTGGGGTATGACTTCATTTGGAGTTTTTATGGGTTAGTTGTTTTATCCCTGGTCAAGCACGCTTGGTTGTGGTTTTTGCTTACGCAAAAAAGCAAGGCGCAAGTCCGCTGGGATCTGATCCGACCCTGGGTTATTCTTAGTCTTCCCCTAATGGGCTACGCCTTGCTGGGCGGCCTGATGCAGACCTTCGACAACTGGCTGGTCAACTATTGGTACGATGGAGACGAGCGCACCTTCGCTATTTTCAGGTACGGCGCCCGGGAGTTGCCACTGGCCCTGGCCCTGGCCCATGCCTTCGGCACGGCCATGCTGCCGGAAGTACGCGATAACCTGGATAAAGCCCTTACGGACATTCGGGTTAAGTCGCGCAAGCTGTTCCACCTCCTGTTTCCGCTTTCCATCGTTTTGCTCGCAACCAGTACCTGGTTTTTCCCTATCGTCTTCAATGCCGATTTTATGGAAAGTGTGCCCGTATTTAACACCTACCTGCTCATCATTTTCAGTCGGCTGATCTTCTCCCGCACCGTATTGGTGGGACTCAAGGATAATACCGTGGTACTGTGGATATCGGTGATCGAATTAATGGTCAACATCGGGGCCAGCTTCCTGCTGATCCGCTGGCTAGGCCTGACCGGAGTTGCCCTGGCGACGGTGCTTGCCTTTTCGTTGGAAAAGCTGTTGATCTGTGGGTACCTGTACCGCAAGCACGGAATCGGTGTACGCAAATACGTGGACCTTCGCTGGTGGACGGGTTACACGCTGGTATTATGGGCAGTATATGTGTGGCAAATGGGGTGAGGGGGTAAGGTCCAAGGTCCAAGGTTCTCCGCCTTCGCTGAAGCTATGGCGGGCATGGACGGTTCACGGTCTGAATTGGGCAAAACAAGAATTCTTCACTTTGGAAAAAACGGTACTTCTCAAGACTCCATGCTTCCGTTGTGCAGCTCTGTGAACGTTTATCTCATGTTTTTGAAACTACCTAAATGTAATCACCTCTTTCAACAGACGATTTCGTTGCCGCGATCCAGAGGATCAGCGCTCCTTTTCGATCCGTCTCGACGCTCGACGCCTATCCGGGCAGATACCGGAGAAAAAAGCCCTGAAACCCCTACCCAGAGCTAGTCCCTTCATTCCCTAAAGTCTCTCTCCAGTCCTAATCTCCGCCGTCAGCCGTGGGCCGTCTATCGTGAACCGTCTTAAGTGGAGATGATTTTTCCAATGCCGGCCTTTTTTTGCGGAAGCAACAGCAAAAAAATCAGCCATTTCAGGAATGGAAGGTTTATTTTCTTACTATGATCAATGTCATGGCATGGTATGCTTGAACTGGTTAGATTTGTATGGTAACCAATCTGTTAAACCTAACCAATACCACCATGAAAATGCATCCAGAAAGTCTTATGATGTCGCACGGCTACAATCCGCACTGGTCGGAGGGAGCCATTAAGTGTCCGATCTTCCAAACGTCCACTTTTGTATTCAAATCGGCCGAAGAAGGCAAGGCCTATTTCGAATTAGCCTACGGCCTGCGTGAAAAAGAACAGGAAGAGCAGACAGGCCTGATCTACAGCCGCCTGAACAACCCCGACCTGGAGATCCTGGAAGGTCGTTTGGCGCTGTGGGACGAGGCCGAGGATTGTGCTGTTTTCGAAAGCGGTATGTCGGCGATTACCACGGTGTTGATGGAATTCCTGCGCCCGGGCGATCTGTTGCTGTATAGCCGTCCGGTCTACGGCGGCACGGCCCACTTCGTAGAGCATATTTTGCCGGAATTCGGGATTCATGTCATGGCGTACGACCCGGATATGGGAGTCGATGAGATCGAACAGATGATGCGCGAAGCCGGTCTGGAAGATGCCCTGGCCATGGTCTACGTGGAAACACCGGCCAATCCGACCAATACCCTGATCGATATCCGGGCCATGCGCGAGCTGGCCGATCGCTTTGCCCTGGAAGGGGAGCGGCCCGTGGTAGCAGTGGATAACACTTACCTGGGACCACTATGGCAGCATCCGCTGGAGCACGGGGCCGATCTGGTGATGTATTCCGCCACCAAATACATTGGCGGCCACTCCGATGTGATCGCTGGTGCCGTATTGGGCGACGCCGAGCGCATGCAGCGCATCAAGACGATGCGAACGTTCCTCGGCAATATGGCCGGCCCCTGGACCGGTTGGTTGCTGATGCGTTCGCTGGAAACCCTCAAAGTGCGCATGGATAAACAATTGACCAACGCACAGCGGGTAGCTGAATACCTGGCCGATCATCCGGCGGTGAGGCAGGTGCACTACCTGGGACTGCTAACCGAGGCCGACGGGGAAGCCTACCGCATCTACCAGCGGCAGTGCAGCGCGCCGGGGGCCATGGTTTCCTTCGAAGTGAAGGGAGGCGAAAAAGAAGCCTTTGCCTTCCTGAATAACCTGAAGCTGGTCAAGCTGGCCGTAAGCCTGGGTAGCACCGAATCACTTGCTCAGCACCCGGCCAGTATGACGCACGCGGGCATTGCGCCCGAGGATAAGGTCGCCATGGGTATTCACGATAACCTGGTACGACTGTCGGTAGGGGTGGAGCACCCCGACGATCTGATCGCCGATCTGGATCGGGCGCTGACGGCTATTCCCGTACCCGCTGAGGAAATTAACATTTAATCAGTTTTGACATAAATTGTGTTTGATTCGCGAGTAAATAAACATTTTTTGTTTATGTTTCGTCCATGAATCAGCGCTTACAGGAAAAGTTGGCCATACTGGCCGATGCCGCCAAATACGATGTCTCCTGCGCATCGAGCGGGAGCAAACGGAAAAACACCGCGACCGGACTGGGTAACGCCACGGGCATGGGCATTTGCCATACCTATACCCAGGACGGTCGCTGTGTCTCTTTATTGAAGATCCTGCTCACCAACCACTGCATCTTTGATTGTGCCTACTGCGTGAGTCGTCGCTCGAACGATATCAAACGGGCAGCCTTCACGGTGCAGGAAGTGGTGGATCTGACCATGCATTTCTATCGCCGAAACTACATTGAAGGTCTGTTCCTGAGTTCGGGTATCTTTAAGGACGTGGATTACACCATGGAGCGCCTGGCGCGGATTGCCAAAAAGCTGCGGGAAGAGCATCAGTTCAACGGCTACATCCACCTGAAAGCCATTCCGGGAGCCAGTGATGAGCTCATTCACGAAGCCGGTCTGTACGCTGATCGCCTGAGCGTCAATCTGGAGATTCCTTCCGAGCGCAGCCTGAAAAAGGTAGCCCCCGAAAAGGACTACGCCACGGCCTACCAGCCCATGAATTTTTTGCGGGAACGCATCGCCGGCTATAAAGCCGAGCGGCGAAGCCTGAAAAAAGCACCCACCTTTTCGCCCGGGGGGCAAAGCACTCAACTGGTGATCGGAGCTACCCCGGAAACCGATCAGCAGGTCTTGCAACTGGCCGATAACCTGTATCAGGATCAAAAGCTCAAGCGGGTGTACTACAGCGGGTACGTGCCCATCAGCACCGATGCCCGGGTGCCGCAGGTGGACCGGACGCCCCTGGTACGGGAAAACCGCCTGTATCAGGCCGACTGGCTGCTGCGATTTTATGGGTTTAAGGTGCAGGAGATCGTCGACGATGCGCACCCGCAACTCGACCAGGAAGTGGATCCAAAGCTGGCGTATGCCCTGCGTAATCCCGAACACTTTCCGATAGACGTGAATACGGCCGATTACGAGTGGATATTGCGGGTGCCGGGTATCGGGCAAAAATCAGCCGGAAAGATCATATCGAGCCGTCGCTTCGGCAAGCTGCGCCGTGAGCACCTGCGCAAAATGGGTGTAGTCTGGAAGCGGGCCAAGTATTTCGTGCTGACGGCCGACCGCGATTATCTGCACCTGGGCTACGATCCGGATATCATTCGCCATCAGGTACTGCACGGAGCGAAGCAAAAAAAAATGACCAATCAACTTGATTTGTTTGCCACTCCCCAACCCTTGTTGGCATGATCCTGACCTATGACGGCACTTTTGACGGGTTCCTTACAGCCGTCTTCGAGGGCTTTCGCCTCCGCATACCTGACCTGCGGATCGAAGGCGACGGACCTGCCACCGGTGATCTGTTCGCGGAAAAATCCTTCGTGGAAACGGATCAGGGCAAGGCTGGCCGTGTCCGGCAAAAACTGGAGGATCTGGGCGGTAAAAAGACGAGCAAAGCCTTATACCGCTGTTTCCTGTCGGAACAAGATGATCTGGAACGCGTTATCCTGCATACCATCCGACGATTACTGACCGACGGGGGAGCGGCTCTGAATGATTATCGGGACCCGCTCATTCTGCGCCTGCAACAGATCGGTAAGCAGATCGGCCGGGAGGTGCACCGCATGCACGCCTTCGTGCGCTTCCAGGAAACCAAAGATGGCCTCTACGTTTCTCTGATCGAGCCCGACTTTAATGTACTACCCCTCATCGGTAACCACTTCCGCGAACGCTATCCGGCACAGGACTGGCTGATCTACGATGTGCAGCGACATTACGGCTTACTGTACGACCGCGAAGGCATGCGCTTCACCACCCTCACCGAGTCCCAGCACGTACGGTTGCAACGCGACTGGCTCACCGATACGGAAAAGGACTACCAAGAACTGTGGAAAACCTATTTCAAAGCCGTCGACATTCCCGAGCGGCGAAACATGAAGCTGCACGTGCAGCACGTGCCGAAGCGGTACTGGAAATACCTAATTGAAAAGGTTTGAGATGTGAGGTCTTGCCCCGTGAAACCTTGCGAAGCAAGAGCTAAAGCTGTTTCACAGGGCGTTGGGGTGTGAGGTGAGGTTACAGTTATAGAATCGATATTTGGTGTCTACCTTCTCCATTTTCCCGAGAACAAATAATGGAGAAGACAGGTCTAAGGTATAAAAACATCATGGCCAGATACCTGCTGCTGACCTTCTTATCCTGTGTCCTGTTTCAATGTACTAACTCCGAGCCTCCCCGGGGAGGACTGAAGGGCGTGCCGGACAGCTACGAGGCACTGGAACAATTTTTTATCGATTGGCAGGCAATCCTGGAGCCGGATATGATCGATGGGGTGCCCGATTACCGGGAGGCGACCATGCAAGCCCAATACCGGGAGCTGGACCGTTGGAAGAAGCGGTTGGAGGCCATAGAGATTACCGACTGGTCAGTATCACAACAGGTGGATTGGTACGTAGTATGGTCCGATATGAACGCCATGATATTTGCGCACCGGGTCAAGAAGCCCTGGCAGCGCGATCCGGCTTTTTACGTTTGGTACGCGGATGCGATGGCTGATCCGGATGCCGTCCTTAGTCCGCGTATTCCGGGAAGTTTCACCCTGACTAATCCGGCGGACCAGCTGACCTCCACGGCAGTGGAAGAACTTTCCAACCATTTGAGCAAAGCACCTGCGCTCTGGGAACAAGCACGGACTAACCTTACAGGCGATGCACGAGATCTTTGGCTGCTGGGTATTGAATCCTTCCGTCGCCAGTCGGAAGACCTTAACCGATTAGCCACAAAAATGGAGACCTCCATGCCGGCACTGGCGGAGGCAGCCCGGGAAGCAGCTGCCGAATCAGATGGTTTTGTGGATTGGCTTTTGGCGGAAGCCGATCAAAAAAACGTCGAATCAGGCGTAGGAGAGTTGGAGTACACCTGGAATTTACAGAACGTCCATTTATTACCTTATACCTGGGAAGATGAGAAACTCCTGGTTGAACGTGATCTGACCCAGGCACTCGCTCATCTGTACATTGAAGAAAATCGCAACCGTACCAGCGAGGATTTGGCTGGTTCGACGGCCACCCGAATGGAAACCTTTAAGGAGTTCGTGCAATACCTGGAAAGGGTTGGTATTCTGGAGGCGAACACTTTTGATCAGGAAGTAGGTGATCGGAACGTAGGTAGCACCCGTAACTGGACCGACATGATAAGTCGGGGTAATGCCAGTTCACTGAGTTCCATCCGTAGGGCCCATGCCAATACTATGATCTATAATGCCCGCATGCCCTCGGGGATGGAAGCCTTTTTACTACAAACGGCTTTGGAAACGAAAAGTCCGGGCAGCCGTGAATTTGCCTGGTCGTTGCTGGCTCAACGCGCTGCCAGGGCCTACGGTGCGCTCCTGCAACACGGCCTGGAGGCAGACCATGCGGAGGCCACCCGACAGGCTGCGACCTGGATGCCCGAAAGGTTTCAACAAAAAATAGACCGGGGCGAACTGGCTCGTCTGGAACACCGCTACCTGCAACATGCCGGGCTCGGTACAAGTTATGTCATAGGTCGATTGGAGGTAGAACGGCTACTTGCTACCTACGCCCAAGATCTCGACGAACCATTTTCCTTACGCACCTTCGTAGAAACCTTCCATGAATCAGGACAAATCCCGCTTTCCCTGATCTATTGGGAAATGACGGGCGATAAATCGATGCTCAATGCTGCGCTGGAGGAAGGGTAGGAGGTACATGGTTCCTGCCTACGCAAAGGCATATGCCCGCAGGGATTCGACAGGCAGGCACGGTTGACGGCGGCGTTGAGACTGGAGGGACTGTAAGGGAACGAAGAGACTCGAGTGACTTGACCTTGAGTTGGGTTTTCCAACAATTAAAAACTAAACATTAAAAATTAAACATTCCAGACATTATTAACCATCCGACTTCCGGTCCCCACTTTGTACTTGCCGTCGAATGCGGCTCAACGACTGAGGAGTAATCTTCAGGTAGCTGGCGATGTGTTGTTGGGGTACCCGCAGGGCCAGATCCGGATACCGAATTCTTGGTATGAGCAGCAATGACTTTACGGATAGCATCCGCGCGGTCGAGGTTCCGCATGGTGCCCAGTACCTGGTATCCTTTATTTAGTAATTGAATGGTGGTATGGGAACCGAGGAAGCCCGTAACGCCGGTAAGTAATACAGTGGTGTTCTGTGGCATGGTTTTAGATTTTTTTGCTTTCGCAAAATGCAGACCATTTGTCTTACCGGAGTTACCATTTGGTAAAAACTGCTCTATGGCTTTTTACCATAGAGTGCTTTCTGTCAAAACTCCGAGTACAGCACTTCCTCATCCAGTTCGACCCGGGTAACGTGTTTGGTGGAACCGAAGGGATCTAATGGCGTCCAATGGCGGGCGTAGTAGAGTTTGACGGGTTTGCCGGTGAATTCCTTTTTCCAGGTTTCGGGAGAGACCCCATTTTCCACCCCGCGATTAATATAGAAACGGCGATCATCCTCGGCCAGCTTCAGGAATACGTCACCGCCGGGAGTGTTGGTTTCCAGTACACCTGTGAGGGTACCCATGACCAGGTCACTCTTTTCCAGGCTGGGATTCATAATAGGACGCAGAGCAAGGATGACAAAAAGGAGCAGAGCGAAGCCAGAGATTCGCAAGAAGGTTTTCATAGGTGTTGATTTAAAGGAATAACGCCCGGGGAACTTCCTGCGTATTACTGTGTCAAGTGTTAACAAAAAGACCCAATTCTCCCTTTCTCCAAATCCCCCCATTCTCCAACTCTCCAAATCCCCTCAGCCTCCCACTGATGGTTGCTCAAGCCTGCGAAGGATGCCCGTAACAAACCGCTCCGAATAGCCCGCCAGGAAGCACCATACCAGTAGCTTGCCGGTATTTTGCATACCATCAGGAGTGACTTTCCGGAACTGCTCCATGAGGGTCATTTCATTAGTTTCGGGATGAATGAAATTGGGAAAGAGGTTGGTGGTCAGCAAACCGTTCCCGCCGTCGCCGGAAAGGATACCCGACATAAAGAGCAGGTAGGCGATACCGGCCATTACCGTACCATACATGATGGGCATCATCAGTGTAAAGACCTTGAAGGGACTATCTAGGCCAATGGAGAAGTGTGATTGTTCTAGTATCTGTCGCAGCAGGGAAACGCTGGCGCCGAGTGCTCCCAGGATAATGGTGAAAAAGAAAGCACCCACCCGAATACCTCCTTTGATGGATCCGAGTAAGAATAACAGGCCCATGAGTGCCACCAAGCCAATCTGAATAAAAAAAATAAGGCGCAATGCTTTAAGGTCTGTAGTCTTTGGCATAACCGTTGGATTGGTATGGACCTTAAGGTAACTATATTTTC
Source organism: Saprospiraceae bacterium (assembly GCA_030148525.1). Taxonomy (GTDB): domain Bacteria; phylum Bacteroidota; class Bacteroidia; order Chitinophagales; family Saprospiraceae; genus DT-110. The sequence goes on from JASBTH010000600.1 coordinate 8,763, forward strand.
GCTGGACCAGAATACTTGTTCTGGGGTTACTTAGATTTCAAGTACGCAGACACTCATTTCACTTGAAATAAGTCTGGCCAGTTGGAAAATAGGTAATTAGGCTTTTATTATTTTTAATTGCAGAATAATTTTTTGAATTAAGCCTGTCAGGTGGAAATTGTTTACTGAGCTCCTCACTTAAGTGAGGAGCTCAGTAATATCTAATGATCAAGTCGCAGCATGGTACCCATGGAGGCTGCTGCATCTTTACGGATGTCGCATTCGTCGCTGACCAGCTCCATAAAGGCCATGTCGCCTTCCAGTTCGAAGGAATAGACACCTTCCATACCGGCGCAGGCATCTTCTTCGTCGGCACTGCGAATGAACAGTCGTCCGTCGGTGTACATATAATCGGATTCGAACTCAACGGTTCCGTCGGCTCCCAGGTCCATGGTAAGGGTGAGGTCCTCCTCAAATTCTAAAATAGCTGCCTGCTCCTCACCTTCTTCATTTTCGGCTGTCCACTGCCAGGTGCCGACGATGTCCTGTGCGGATAGGGTAGTAGCGAGTAAAAGGCTGATGAGGGTGAATAGCGTTTTCATTAGTTATTTGGTTTCTGATTCTACCTATGGAAATGATCAGGGCGTCATTTGTTCGGTTTCCGGGAAGGGAAATGACCGGAGGAACTACAGCGTCGAAGAGGTTTTGACATTACCTAACCTATTTTTCCACCCTTGATTCCGGTACTGTGCTTAAGCGCGTAGAGCATCGTGCATAGGGCATGGAGCGTGAACCGTCATTACCACCATTAAAGCGGATGAGGGGATGGGGGATTTTAGCGAAAGCCAGATTGGGAGATCAGAGGTTTGAAGTCAGAGACCAGAAGTAGAAATATTCACAAGCAGCATGAAGTAATTCAACATTTAGCACTGAGCATTCATCATTTAACAATGACCATCCGCTTCGTATCGATAAGGGTACCATCGATGATCAGGCTGTACTGGTAAGTGCCCGGGGGGAAGGTGCCCCTTTTCAGGTGGAGGGTGGAACGTCCGCTTTGTGTCAATTCGATCCGACGCACAACCTTGCCCTCTACCGTGGAAAGGTGGATGCTGGCGGTTTGGTAACCGGGAGGTACGAAATATTCGATATTCGTTTCCCGTCGGAACGGATTGGGATCATTCTGTTGGAGGATGGGAGTCAGCTGAAGGGCTGTGGTCGCCTCGGGCCTTTTTTCTTCGGCCAGTAATTCGTCGACAATGGTTTGCAGGGCCTCCAATTTAGTTTTCAGGTCTTGGTATTCGGTATGAAGTTGATTATAGCGTTGCTGATAGGTTCGTGCATCTAGTTGTAACTGTTCGATCTCTTTCTGTTGTTCCAGGCTAGCCTTAACCAACGCTGCCGCAAACTGGCGATAGTCTAATGCCTCGGAAGAGCTGGCAGAATCGGGGTCAGGCAGCTCAGTAGCCGGGGCTGCCACTAACTTTTCGGAATCACGGGTGGTTAGGTCGGTAAACCAAAACTGTTTGATCGTACCCGGAATCCGGTAGGTGTTGTCGTTGATTAGGTTGGTTTGTCGGAATCGATAAATGGACAGGTATGCCAGGCCTAACGGATACATACCGGGACGCAGAGTTGCCGGTAAGAACTGTGTCGGGACATCTGCATTATTAGGCTGAAGCGTGCATTGTGCACTTAGCGGACTGGTCGACCATCCGGTCAGGAGTAACAAAAAGAACAGGGTTCTGCAGGCGATCATAGTAGAACAGGTTGTGGTATACCGACAACGAAGTGATTTGGCAAAGCCCAAACCTTTTCAGAAGCGGTATAGCTGGGCCTAACGGCACTATGTAGTACGTAGTTCTGATGGTACGGTTACATGATGTTAATCTGGGCTTCGAAAAGGACGTGGTCGAAACCCATTGCGGAGGAGTCAGGAGTTGTGACCAATATTTAAATTTTTAGTTGATAATTTTTAATTCTTAATTCAATTAAAAATTATGCACTAAAAATTTATAATTACCTAACAATAGTTACATCCCCTCGAATGATGATCCCTTCCGCGATATTCAGTCGCAAAATGTAGTAGTAGGTTCCCGCCGGTAACAGGTTACCCTGTTCGTTAGTACCCTGCCAGTCATTGGCGTAATTGCGAACATCGTATACAACATCATTCCACCGATTGAAAACGGTGAAGCGATTATCGGGATATAGTTCGGGATAGGCATTGTCCAGCAGGTCTACCACAAAGGCGTCATTAAGGCCGTCGCCATTAGGCGTGATGCCGTTGGGAGCCTCAATATCCTGCGCATCAAAGGGAATGTTGATGGTTACCTGAGCCGTATCACATAGGCCGGGACAGTTGGTAGCGCAGACTTCATACGAAAACGCAAAGGTGCCAAACACGCCGGTCGGGATCTGAATGGTTCGTCCTTCATCGGGCGTATCATTCAGGACAAATCTCGCCGGCAGGCCAATGGACTGCAGCACAATGGTGCCTTCCGGCAAATCATCATTTTGCGTAAGCGGGAGCGGGAAGACCGGGCCATTCGAAGCCTGGAAGTTGAAGGCGTCATCTTCAGCTACCGGAGCAATCGGCAGCGTGATGATCACCTCATCCCGGCTGTAATCCTGACAAGCCTCCGTGGATAAGGTCCAGGTGAAGGTATTTGCTCCGGAAGCCAGATTGGAAATCATGGTCAGTGCCTGCCTCGGGTCGGAAATGATCGCACTACCGGTAGTGGTCCATTGTCCCGTGGTGCCTTCCGGTAAGTTACCCATCAGGTCCGTGGACGGCTCACATACGGAGCGATCACTATCCACCGCAGCGGCCGGAAGATCCTCTTGTTCCACTACCGTGCTGGCTTCGGCAGTACATCCGGCCTCGTTCGTAACGGTCAGGGAGTAGGTGCCCGCCTGTTCTACGGAAATGGATGAAGACGTAGACCCGTCGGACCACTGGTAGGTAGCAAAGGTTCCATCCGGGGTAAGGGTCGCTGATTCGCCCGGACAGATCGTTTGGTTTGGGGGTAAGGTCAATTCGGGAGTCGGACCGACGGAGACAGTCACCGAATCCGTACCGGTGCAGCCACCTTCCTGACTAACCATTACGGAGATCATGCCCGGCTCGCTGACTGTGATAGTAGGTGTCGTTTCTCCGGTCGACCATTCGATCTGATCAAATGCGCCAATGGATAATTCGGTGGATTCCCCGTCGCAGATGGCAGTGATACCTGCAATTGCCGGGCGCAGCACATCCGATTCGATGATATCGATACCCGCATCATCCTGGCAGCCATTGGCATCGGTGACGGTGAGCGCGTAAGAACCGCCCTGGTTTACGGTGACGGAAGAGGTAGTATCACCCGTTGACCACAGAAAGTCGGAAGCACTTGAATTAGTTCCGCTTAAAGTGATACTGGAACCAGTACAAATAGTACCCGGCCCGGTAATGACCGCCTCCGGCCCATTGGAAGCGGAGATGTTCACCGTATCCGAACCGGCACAGCCACCGTCCTGAACGACATCCACACTGATCATTCCGGGTTCGGAAACGGTAATGGCCTCCGTCGTTTCACCGGTTGACCAGGTCACTTCCCCGAAACCGGTTACCGAAAGAACGGTGCTATCGCCCGGGCAGAGGGTCGTTGCGCCCGCGATGGTGGGCATGGCCCTGTCTGATTGGGTGACTTCAAGCTCGGTGCTATCCCTGCACCCGGCTTCATCGGTGATCGTAACTGCGTAAGTACCTGGTTCGCTCACCTGGATCGAGGCTGTTTCGTCGCCCGTCGACCACCGATAGATCCCATCAATTGCTTCTGTACTCAGCATAATGGAGGCTCCCGGACAGATGTTGTTCGGCCCGGTAATGACGACCTCCGGACCGGACAGACTCAGGACTTCTACGGTTGTATCTCCGGTACAGCCCGTTCCGTCGGAAACGGTGACCGTATACAGGCCCGGCTGATCAACGGTAATGGCAGCGGAAGTGTCGCCCGTGGACCAGGTGATGGAGGAGAAAGTGCCTACCGTTAAGGTGGTTGTTTCGCTTTCGCAAAAGAATAGATCACCTGCTATGACGGGGTTGAGTTGCTCGGCCTCCTCGATGATGATTTCGGAGGAGTCCCGACAGCCGCCGGGTGACGTAACCGTAAGGCCATAGGTGCCGACAGCAGCGACCATCAGTTGATCGTTGGTGCTGCCATCAGACCAAAGGTACTTATCATAGGCCTCCGAAGTACTTAGCGTAACTTCACTGTCCGGGCATAGGGTGGCGGGCCCGGTGATATTCAATGGTGGCAGGTTCTCCTGAGTGATAAGGATGGTATCACTGGCCAAGCAGCCATCCGCTGTGACGGCATCCACGAAATAGGTGCCGGCCTCAGCGACGGTGATCTCCTCGGTTGTTTCTCCGGTAGACCAGGAATAGGTGTCAAATCCGCTAATTGACAGGTCGATAGACTGACCTGTGCAAAGCACACTATCCCCTTGTATGACCGCTGGGGTGCCACCCAGGTCATTGATGGTGATCTCCAGCGTATCGGTACATCCGGCCTGATCGGTCAACACCACAGTATACATACCGGTATCCAGGTCGCCCCGGATCAGAGTAGTATCCCCATCCGACCAGTTTGTGCTGTAGGGAGACAATCCTTCGGAGGCGCGCAGGGTCACTTCGCCGGGGCTGGAGCCACTGCAGGCATCCCGTTGGCTGACCAGCTCCAGTACCGGTCGGGTAGGGGTGCCGGTCCACTCGTAGGCACCAAGGTCCTGGGTTTGTTCAAAGGGACGGGGTTGCCCGGCCAGATCCAGCGCCCACGATTCGGTGAAGTCAAGGTCCAGGTCCAGATCGAAGGTGTCGGCAGGTACAAATTCGGGGTCTGCTGCACCAATGGCCGGGGAGCAGACCGAGATACGCAGATTACCCTCCACCGGATTGAGCCAGGCCGGATCCTGACGAATCACATTGACAGTGTCGGTGTACTGCACGGTGGAGTCCAGGATGACGTTCCGGAATTGAAAGACGCCGGAGCTATCGGAAACTGAACGGCCGTCCAGGCCGGCCGGATTGTTCCAGATGATGGAGTTGGCCACCAGCAACTCCCCGGAGCCCTGGGCCGCATCTACGAACAGAGCGCCTCCCTGATCCGCCCGGTTGCGGGTGAAGGAAGATTGCAGGATGTCGACATCGGCAGTACCGGGACCAAATCGATCGGTGGTTACGTAGATAGCACCGCCCTGACCACCGGCCTGATTTTGAGTAAATGCATTATTGATAATCCGAGTCCGGCTAATGCCTTCTTGAGAACCGCGTACTAAAATGGCTCCACCGTGGCGGGTGGCTGTATTTCCTTCAAAATAGCAATTGGCGATGAGCCCGTTGGAGACTGCGCTCGCGAAGGATCCCCGCAGATACACGGCACCTCCATCCGCTTCCTTCCCCTCCGCTGAATTATGTATGAATCGGCTATTCGAAATGATCGTATTGATTAGGGTACCGCTGATGGCACGAACGAATATTGCACCACCGACCGATGAGAACGTGCTTTGGGCTCGGTTTCCATCGAATAAACAACTATCGATTCGGATCCGGGGGGGAGAAAGACTCTCGCTACCGGTGGAACTTACCGATACCGAGATAGCCCCTCCGTCATTTCCGCATACATTGTTTAGGAAGGTACAGCCCGAAAATGCCAGATCGAGTAGCGTACCGGACCCAAAGAAATGCATAGCCCCTCCGAAGCTGGTTACCCGGCCCAGGGAGCTGGTATTTCCTTCGAACAGACAATCGGCAGCACGAATCCTGACAGTACCGGAAGATGTTCCATTTACAGCCAGGGCACCACCGCCTCCTGCAAAATTGTTGCGAAAGGTACAGTTGCGAAGCGTCGGACTACCATTCTGACCAAAAGTCGCATCGACAAATAACCCTCCTCCCGAGGATTCAAAGCCATCGGAAAAAGATTCGTCAGCGTTGCCCTCTTCAATGATTAATCCGTCGATAATGGTGAACGTATCTACATCAGCTAATCGAATGACTTGCAGTGAATTATCCAGGCTATCCCCGGGATTCCCAATGTCACCGCTTAAAATGCTTTCGAACTGCTCCCAGTCTCTTTGTTCCCGCAGGGTTTCGGTGCCCCGAAAGCCACCGTAAAGCGCCACGGCATCCGGGAATCCAAAGGCCACATTGCGCTGAACCACCGTGCATTCGGTACACTCGGTGGGATGGTAGATTCCTTCGGCGATCCAGACTTCGTCGCCCGATTGAACGACTTGAAGCGCATCGCGCAACTCCCGGTGGGCATTCGCCCAGGAATCGCCGGTCCCCTTTCCGGTGGCATCTTTATCGACAAACCGGACTACGTTTTCGTAGGCACCCATATCGACGGTGCCATTGATCCGTGGATCCCCGTCCAGGTCGCGTTCCACAGTGCCGGGTACCAATCCATTATCACCGGCATTGACCGCCGGAGAATTGGGCAGAAGGTGCAAATTGCCAGCTTCTGCTTTCGCAAAAAATGGATTACCCCGAACGTTCTGACCACCATCTACCATGTTGCCCGTGAGCTCCTGCTCGATAAGGGACGATCGGATGGTGATAGTACCGCCGTCAGTCTGAATAGCATTTGCCTCAATACCGGTGCTGTCTTGCCAGAAAATTGTATTGGAAACGGCCGAGGTAGTTACTCCGTCCGAAGCATCGTAATAGATGGCCCCACCTGTGCTATCGGCCTTATTCTGGAAAAAGGTGTTGTTGACAAGGTTGGTGTTGATGGTGCCACCACTGAAGCGGTTCGAGGTATGGTAGACCGCACCACCCGTCTTGGCGGCTCGATTTTGCCGAAAGGCACAATTGAAAATTTCTGCTTCATTGACACCTTCCTGTGATCCACGGATCATCACAGCGCCGGCGTGACGCTGAGAGGAGTTGCCTGCAAAATCACAATTGATAATACGGTCCCGGGCAAGTGCCCCCGCAAAGCGAGACCGCAGGTAAATGGCTCCCCCATCGCGTTCAATGCCATCGGACCGGTTGTTGCGAAATAAGGAATTGGAAATGACCGAGGTGGATTCCACGTAGCCGATGGCATCGATAAAAACCGCACCCGCGTTGGAACCGGCCGTATTTCCTTCAAAAAGGCAGCTATCGAGGAGTACCTGTAACGTAAATTGATCGGACTCTGAAACAGATGAATTATTCACTGCCAGTGCTCCGGTATTGTTGCCACTGTGGTTATTTCGAAAGGTACAGCCAGTGAATGTGGGATTAATAGTAGCCGATTGCCCAAAGATGAATACGGCGCCACCACTGCTGGTAACATTTCCCAGGGAGGCCGTATTTCCCTCGAACAGGCAATCTTCGACCAGTGGCTGCACCTTACTTCCCCCTCCGTTACCCCGTATTTGCAGACCGCCGCCCCCTCCGGCAAAATTATTACGGATAGTGCACCGGCGAATCACCGGACTGCCCTCGGCGCCAAACGTTGCGTCGATTAAAATCCCGCCACCATTGGATCCGTCATTATCAAAGGATCCATCGGAATTGCCTTCCTCAATAATCAGGCCGTCAAGTACCAGTGTCCGGTCGACATCGGATGCCCGGACTACGTGGAAAGAATTGTCGGTACTGTCGGAGGGGTTGCCAATGTCTCCGCTGAGAATGGTGGGGTTGATCAAAGGATTCCGCTCACTACGATCGGTTTCATTACCGGAAAATCCACCGTAGATGGAGAGGTTGCGCCGCAGTACAAAAGAAACCTGTCGTTCTGCTTCACCGCAAGTATTACAAGCCACGGGGCGATAAGTACCACGGGCTATCCAGATTTCCGTCACGTTCGGGTCTGCCAGGGCATCCTGCAGGTTGCGGTAAGCATCGGTCCAGGAGGAACCGTCGTTGGCTCCCGTAGCATTCACTCGTACGTAGGTTTGACCCGAAACGGTAACAAGGCTTCCGACAAAAAGCAGAGCAAACAATAGATGTTTCCAGTACATAGGATATATCGGTTATGGGGGAATCTAAGCAGGGTAGTTCAGGGTCGGGGGAGGTCGGAGGGATATGGTAAAAATACGATTCCCTCTTCGGGATATTGCCCGATAGGCCAGGTTATTTTATGCCGGGTTCTAAATAAGATGCATTCTATCTCTTTTTGGCGAAAGCCAAGAGGCGTAAACCTGTTTATGCAGGCAATTTTGTATACTTATTGCTAGGAAACAACACGGAATACCATGAAAAAACACTCCATCTTTTTGACTGTCATTTTAGGAATTACGCTTTTGGGATGCACCCAAACGGGCACTCAGGAACAAGATGATTCGGCAACCACCGACGATTTTGATACTTATGTTATCGATTACCGCCTGGAAGAGTTGGACATTGAGCTTCCCGAACCCAGCAGTCCGGTAGCTAATTACGTGAATGCAGTAACTACGGGCAACCTGGTTTTTCTTGCCGGCAAAGGGCCAAAGAAGGCCGACGGGAATTACATCACCGGGAAAGTAGGGGCCGACCTTACCGAAGAGGAAGGCTACGAAGCGGCCCGGGTGGCCGGCATTAATCAATTAGCTGCCCTCAAAGCCGAAATCGGCAACCTGGATCGCGTGCAACGAATCGTAAAAGTCACCGGCATGGTCAATTGTACCCCCGATTTTGCCAACCAACCTGAAGTGGTGAATGGCTTTTCTGATCTTATGGTCGAGGTGTTCGGCGAAAAGGGTAAGCACGCCCGCGCCGCTGTGGGAATGGGGTCCCTGCCTCGTAATATTGCGGTGGAGGTGGAAATGGTGGTGGAGATTAAGTGATGGCAAACGGGCCACGGTTGACGGCTTACGGCACCGAAGTGTTTTTGCTATGCGGTGCTTCGTGCTGGGATACACCACAACTTCGTTGTTGGTATAACTACCGGAGAATCAAGGTACGGGGACTGTGAACCACCGCGATCCCTGCTTGAAACAGGATCAACGGTAGGTTAATAAATGGTCAGGGATATATTTTACTCCTGGAGGTCAGTCTCTGGAAGGCTTTTGAAGGCCCAATGCATGTCGGCTCCTTCCAAAACATCATGAATAAAAAATAAGTCTCGGAGAAAAATAACAAGTAAAACCATGGATCATGGACCTTGGACCATGGTCCCAAAAAACAAGGTATGAACAAACGAACCATCCTATTGCTCTTGCTGGTCAGCGGAATGCTGCCGCTATGGAGTCAATCCAGTGAAACATTTTCGATGGACGGGTTAGAAAAGCCCGTTGAAATTAAGGTCGACAAATGGGGTATTCCCCATATCTACGCTCAGACCGAAGCTGACCTCTTCTTCGCACAAGGATTTTACGCAGCGCGGGACCGGCTTTTTCAGTTTGAGATCTGGCGTCGGCAGGCAACGGGAACAGTGGCAGAGATCCTCGGCGAACGCGAATTGGAACGGGATATCGGAACCCGCCTTTTCCAGTTCCGGGGGGATATAGAGCAAGAGATGAATTATTACCATCCGCGAGGATCCCTGATCATTACTTCTTTTGTGCGGGGCGTCAATGCGTACATTGCTGAAGCAATGAAGAATCCCGAAGATCTGCCGCTCCCCTTCCAGCTACTGGGGATTCAGCCGCACCCCTGGACCCCCGAGGTGGTGATCAGCCGGCATCAGGGACTATTGGGGAATATCGGGGCAGAACTCACGACCGCCCGGGCCGTGGCTACGCTGGGGGCTGACAAAGTAAAGGAATTAGCCTGGTTTCACCCTCAGGAACCGGATCTAACTATTGATCCCCGCATCGATACGGACATCCTGTTCGAAGATTTGTTGGCGCCCTATAATGCCTACCGTCGTTCCGTGCGTTTCCGTCCGGAGGACCTGGTGGCTGAAGTCCGCAATCCTGACCTGGAAGAATACCGCAACCTGGCCGCTGCTGATGAGGCGGACTACCAACGGGCTATGAAAAATGACATCAACACCATCGGCAGTAATAACTGGATCGTGGACGGACGGCTTACCGAAAGTGGCTTTCCCATGATGGCCAACGACCCCCACCGCACTCAGGCCGTGCCCTCCCTGCGCTACATGGCGCACCTGGTAGGACCGGGCTGGAACGTGATCGGGGGCGGGGAGCCGGAAATTCCAGGTATTTCCATCGGACACAACGAGCACGGTGCCTGGGGACTTACTGTATACAGTACCGATGCGGAAGACCTGTATGTTTACAAAACCAATCCCGACAACCCCAACCAATACTGGTATCAGGGACGCTGGGAGGATATGTTGATCATTCCCGACACCATTACTGTAAAAGGGCAGGACCCCGTGATCGTCGAACATCGCTATACCCGTCACGGGCCGGTGACCTGGCAGAGTAACGATAATACGAATGCCACCGCCATGCGCTGCGGATGGCTGGAGGTCGGAGGATCACCCTATCTGGCCAGCTTGCGGATGGATCAGGCACAGACCTTCGAGGAGTTTCGCGAAGCCTGCAATTACAGTCATATTCCCGGTGAGAATATGATCTGGGCTGACCGCAAAGGAAACATAGGCTGGCAGGCGGTTGGTATAGCTCCGGTGCGTCGCAACTTCAGCGGAATGGTTCCCGTTTGGGGCGACGGCACCTACGAATGGGACGGATACCTGCCTATTAAGGCCAAGCCGAATCTGGAAAACCCGGCCCAGGGATACTTCGCTACGGCCAACGAGAACGTAACACCGGAAACCTATGAGTACTGGGATGCCATCGGTTTCTCCTGGTCGGATCCGTATCGCGGAAATCGCGTGCGTGAAGTGCTGGGCTCCGGCCGCCGGCACAGCATGGCCGATATGGCTCAATTGCAGACGGACTACCTGTCGATCCCGGCCCGGCAATTGGTTCCCCTCCTGATGGCTCTGCGGGCACCGGACGATCGGGCCGAGCAAGCCTATGCATACCTGTCGGACTGGGATTACCGGCTAACGCCAAACAGCATTGCCGCCGGAATCTACAATGCCTGGGAGGGGCAGTTGCGTAGTAACATGGAAGAGGTAATGGTACCGGAAGAAGGTCGGCCCTACGTTCGCCTGCAGATGAAGCGCAATATTGATTGGTTGCTGATGCCAGATGGCCACTTCGGGGAGGATCCGCTGGCCGGCCGGGATCAATACCTCTTGCATTGCCTGGACCTGGCTTTGGATGAGCTTACGCAAAAACTGGGCACCAATGATATGAGCAAGTGGGTATACGGACAACCCAGCTACAAACACGTGCGCTTGCGGCACCCGCTGTCGAATGCAGTGAATCCGGAGATACGGGAACAACTGGAAGTGGGAACCGCCGTGCGGGGCGGAAACAGTTTTACGGTAAATAATACCAGTGGAAATGACAACCAAAGTCACGGAGCTTCCTTTAAGATAATTGTAGATACCGGTGATTGGGATCGTACTTTGTCGACGAATACGCCCGGGCAGTCAGGCGACCCGGACCATCCGCATTATCGGAATTTATTTGACCTTTGGGCCCGCGATCAGTATTTTCCGCTGTTCTATAGCCGTGACAAGATTGACTCAGTCACGGAATACACACTCACTTTAACAACAAAACAATGACAAACGCACAAAAACTACTTTTTTTGCTGCTGATTTTTGGCGTAAGCCAGGTACAGGCACAGATGGATGAGGCGATGGAACCGCCCGCCCGGGATGCCCGTCTTTTCGATATTGCCGAAGCTCCGTCACCGGATCGCATTGAATCCGATATACAGACGTTGGTGGACTTTGGGACGCGCAACACCTTGTCTGATACCACTTCTGACAGCCGCGGCATCGGAGCTGCCCGTCGCTGGATCAAGGCCGAATTCGATAAGATCTCAGAAGATTGTGGTGGCTGCCTGAATGTGTATTATCAACGCGACCTGGTGCTGGCTTCCGAAAACCGACGCATTCCCGAAGATGTATATGTGGTGAACGTGATCGCCGAATTAAAGGGTACAACCTATCCGGACCGCTACGTAATCATGTCGGGGGATATCGATAGTCGCGCCTCCAGCTCCATTGACGCGGAAACAGATTCTCCCGGTGCCAACGACAATGCCTCGGGAGTTGCCGGTACGCTGGAAGCGGCCCGGGTGTTGACGCAGTATGAGTTCCCATCAACGATTGTCTTTGCCGCACTTTCCGGGGAAGAGCAAGGGCTCTTCGGCGGGCAGATCATGGCCAAAGTCGCCAAGGAGGAGGAATGGAATGTCATGGCCATTCTGAACAACGATATGATCGGCAATATCGAAGGCATCGACGGTGTGATCGATAACACGACCTTCCGGGTCTTCAGTCAGGCTAATCCGGTAGGGGAGACCGATCGCGATCGCATCTGGAAGCGCTTTTACGGGGGCGAAGTGGATGGCCCCTCCCGACAGGTGGCCCGCTACGTCGACAAACTTACCGACGAATATTTTACTAACCTGGATGCGATGATGATCTACCGCCTGGACCGGTTCGGGCGCGGAGGCCACCATCGGCCATTTAATGATGAGGGCTTTCCCGGCGTACGCATCATGGAGACCCACGAAAATTACAATCGTCAGCACCAGGATATTCGCGAGGAAGACGGTATAAAATACGGGGACGTGATTGAGAAGGTAGACTTCGACTATGCTGCCCGTTTGACCGGAGTGAATGCCGTTGCGCTGGCTTCCATGGCCTGGGCCCCTCCGGGTCCGGAAAATGTACAGATCGGCGGAGCGGTCCGTCCATCGACCCGTTTGCGCTGGGACGCTGTGGAAGACGACAATCTGGCGGGATACAAGGTTTACTGGCGGGAAACCACCGAAGCACAGTGGCAATATAGTCGCTTCGTGCCCGCCGGCACCACTGATTATACCCTTGAAAATATTGTAATCGATAATTACCTCTTCGGAGTGGCCTCGGTGAATAAGCAGGGTGATGAAAGTGTGGTCGTGTATCCGACGACGCTCATCCCGCGGAGGTAAGCTTTTACCTCTTTCCTTTTTCTGATGATAAAAAGATTTGGCAATACTGTTTCGGAGAATACATCAGAAAAAGGAAAGGGTTTTCAAAGAATAGTGCACTGTAAATCACTAAAATTTCAATACGGATTAGTATCGTCCGCTTGCTTTTTCTGGTGAAACAATTGATGGGTTTACAGCCTCAAAAGTGCTTTTCATCAGAAAAAACAAGCAGTTAAAAAACAACAACCTATGAAGCGACAAACGCTCTATGTTTTACTTATTTTATGTATTACTCAATTCGCCTACGGGCAAAAACAGAACCTGCTCGACCTGGATCGCTTTGCCTTTGAGCCGGACCTGCGGGTAAATAGCTCCATACCTACGCCGGCCGATCATCTGGGTTATGAGCTGGGCGCCGAATTTACACTGTATGCACATGCGGTAGACTACTTTCAAACCCTGGCTGAGGCGTCACCCCGGGTAGCGATCAACCAGTACGGAGAAACCTACGAAGGACGCCCTTTGATCAACCTGGTGATCAGCTCGGAGGAAAACATCAATAATCTGGAAGAGATCCGGATGCGTCACCTGGAACTGCTGACTGCCACTGAATCGGAGGCGGAATCAATCATTAACGAAACGCCGGTATTCACCAGCTTCAGCTATAATATCCACGGCAACGAAGCTTCGAGCACGGAAGCGGCTATGCAGGTGGCCTACCGAATGGCCGCCGCCCAGGATGAGGAGACCCGCGAAGTGCTGGACAACTCGGTCATTATTATGTACATCTGCATCAATCCCGATGGTCGCGATCGCTATGTATACTGGTATAAGGGAATGCACCGCAACGTTCCGGGTATCGAACCGACCGATCTGGAACACTACGCACCCTGGCCCAACGGCCGTACTAATCACTACTGGTTCGACCTTAACCGCGACTGGATCTGGGGGATTCATCCCGAGTCGCGTGGACACACGGCCGAATACCAGCGCTGGATGCCGCAGGTGCACGTGGACTACCACGAACAGGGCTACAATAGCAACTACTTTACCATGCCGGGCACCACGCCCCGCAATAAGCAATTACCGGATAGCTACGAAGCGCTGACCGATACCTTCGGCATGGCCAACGTTAGGGCCTTCGATAAGAATCGTTTGAATTACTTTACCCGTCAGGCTTTTGATTTTTTCTATCCCGGTTATGGATCCAGTTATCCGTCGGTCATGGGAGCGATCGGCATGTTGACCGAGCAGGGTGGTATCGGTGCCGGCCTGGCGGTAGAGACCAACGACGGGTACAAACTAACTTTACGGCAACGGGTGTTCGACCACTATACCACCTCAGTGGCAACCATCAAAAAGGCCGCCGAGCGACGTGAGGAATTGCTTCGCTATAGCTACGAGGCCTGGCAGCCTGAGCGCAGCAAGGTCGACACTAAAGGTTATTTCATTCCCGCCGACCAGACGTATTCCACTGACGTGGTAAATATGTTGCTGCGTCAGGGAGTGACGGTGGAGCGTACCACTTCCGAAACGATCCTGCCCGACGGTGTAAGTATGCGCGACGGAGAGCGCGGACGCCGGGTTTTGCCGGAAGGCACTTATGTCATAAGCACTGACCAAACACGGAGCCTGTTCATTACCAGCATCATGGAACGCAATATGGCGATCGAAGATTCGGTCATGTACGATATGGCAACCTGGTCGGCACCTCTGGCCTATAATCTTGATTGCTATACGACGTCCAGCCGGTTTACCGCAGATACCGAAGAAGTGACCGAACCCCTGGCCGAGGCAGCCGGATTGACCAATTCAAATGCACAATACGCCTACGTGATCGAATGGAAGCAACGCAACGCCCCCAAGGCACTAGCGATGTTGTGGGATAAAGAATACCGGGTACGGGCGGCCGAGGAGCCTTTTACCGACGGGGAGCGCACTTTTGGCGAAGGTACGCTGGTCATCCTGCGTGGACGCAATCTGGACAAGGATGATCAAATGGTCGACGATCTGCAATCGATCGCGGAGGAAGCAGGAGTAGAGATCGTAGGCTACGATAGTGGTCGTATGGCGGGCGGTTGGGACCTGGCAAGCTCGAGCAACCGTCCGGTCAAGCAACCAAAGGTAGCGCTCATGGTGGAACCTCCCTTTGATACCTATACCTGTGGTCAGCTCTACTTCCTGTTCGATCAGGAAACGCACCTACCCGTTGAGCGAATCCGCACGAGTATTCTGCAGCAAACGGCTATGCCTAAATTTGGCCGTCGCTACGGTGGAGCTGATCTGCTGGATTACGACGTATTGATATTACCTGACGGAGGAAGTGGTCTGCGCCAACTGTTCCAAAAGGAGCAACTCGCCGAATTGAAAGCCTGGGTACAGGGGGGTGGTGTCCTGATCGCCAACGAAAGCGCGGCGGGCTTCTTCACAAAGGGGCAATCTGAATTTACCGGGGTCGAGATCAAAGAGGCACCGGAAGACAGCAGCGAGGTTGCGAATTACCTGCCCTACAATCAGCGGCGTGATTACTACGGTAAAAAGCGTATTCCCGGGTCAGCGCTCACGTCAAAACTAGATACCACCCATCCGCTGGCTTTTGGGATGAATCCCGACCTATACAGCCTGAAATTTGGCAATACGGGCATGAAGCCCAGCAGCGACCTGGAAACTGTCGGGTATTACGTCAAGGACAAGGGTGACCTGTTGGTGGCCGGCTACGCTTCCGACGAGAATCTGGAGCACCTGGCCGGAACGACCTTTGCCGGGGTAGTCAATATGGGCAGCGGTAAAGTGGTATTTCTGGCGGATAATACCCAGTATCGTATGTTCTGGCGCGGCCCCAGCCGGTTGATGCAGAATGCAGTGATGTTGCTGCCAGGATTCTGAATGCTCAGTGATAAGTGCTAAGTGTTCAATTGAGCACTTAGCACTTATCACTGACCACTGTTTGCATTGCCCGTTCCGCAGCGCCGACGGCCCCATCCATGTACCCCCCGAAGAGATGGTCTGTTTCAGCGGCGGCAAAGTGCAGACGCCCATCCCAATAAGATTGGCGGAGTTCGGGGTGTCCGTAGGGGGGCTTCATGGTCATTGGTTGTACACCTGGCTCACTGGTAAGCGGTTGTTGCGCCCAGAGGGTGTCGTAGTAGGCCAGGGGAGATAGTGCATCCGCCCCGAAGTGTCGGACTATCTGTTGAAGGACCTGCTTTTTTCTTTCTTCCGGACTTATTGTAGTTGCACTGGGGTGCAAAAAGCCCATGAGCCCAAAGGTGGTGCCGGCTGCATCGCAATGGTCGTGCATTTCTTTGATGGGACCGTTTTGACTCATCAACAGTCCGGCAATACCGGCACCAATAATCAGGTGTTGTTCCATGCGGGTGTTTTTGTACTTTCGAATCTCAAACCTCAAACCTGTCAAATATGACAAGTCCTTTTCACAGCGTCGATGCCCTTCCGGAAAAAACCTTGGTCCCCGGTATCACCGGCAAGTTGGTTCATACCGACGGCATGACCATCTTACACGCATTCATCGAAAAAGATGCGGTGTTGCCAGAGCACCATCATCCCCACGAGCAGATCACCAATATTATTAGCGGTGAACTGGAAATGACTATCGGGGGCGAAACAAAAGTATGTAAACCCGGCGATGTGATCACTATTGCCAGCAATGTGCCCCACTCAGCCCGCGCATTGACGCAGGTAAAGGTGATCGATGCTTTCCAGCCGGTGCGGGAGGATTATAAAAAGCTGTAGTTTTTTGGAAGATTGTAGACTCTTAGAGGCTAGATAGAAGATGAAGACCTGGAATGGTATCTATATCTTCTATCTAATAAGACCGTAGGTCTGATCTAATAGTCTGAAAGGCCGCCAGGCCGATCTACTTTCTACCGATCCAGAAAAACGACAAAACCTTCCTCCAAAGGGTTCAAGTGCTCCTTCAGGGTCTCGAAGAATTCATTCCCGTAACGCAGATAAAAGTTCAGGAAGTTTTCCTGGCGCTCTTGCAGGCCATTTCCGGGAAAGAGTTTGTCCTTGAGTGACCGGATCTGATTGATGGCCGTTTCGTGGCGTTGTTTTTCCGCCTTCATGAGGCGGCCTTCCAGGTTTTCCAGGCTTTTGAGTTGCTTGGCTCCTTCGGCCAGGGCTTTCTTTTTAAGGGTGGGGTCGATCGCGGCGGCCTTTTCGGCGACAGCCTGAAAAAGCTGATGTAGCTTTCCTTTTTCGGGACCGAGGTCAACTTCGTGCTCGGTCTCATCGCGAACGAAGCGTTTGATCAGGCTTTCCGTCTCTTCGAAGATATCTTTTGCCGTAAGGCCTAGCTTATCCATGCGCTTACAGGCACCGCGGTCTACCCACAGGGCAGAGTTTCGACGAATGAGCATGGGGAAATTCAGGCCAAAGTGAGCAAATTGCTTCTTGCGCTCCAGCCAGTAACTGAGCTCACCGCCCCCGCCAATGTAGGCAAGGTTGGGAAGCACACATTCCTGGTAGATGGGGCGCATAACTACATTGGGGGAGAAGCGTTCGGGATGATCGTCGATCTCTTTTTCCAGTTGATCGCGGGTCCATTTGATGTCGGTATCCAGTACGGTGAAGTGGTCACCTTCCTGGACGATGCGCGACCGCAATTGGTCCTGCAGGTAAAAGAAATTGATCTCCCGGGCGTGGGCCTGCTCCCCAAAGCCTGCCGCTTCGAGGGCTTCCTGTGCTTCGTTGATCAGCTTTTGCGAGGGTTGAGTAAAGATCTCTTGCTTGATGTAAGGGATAAACAAACGCTTGAGGGCTGGATCGTCCATGCTCACTACGACCAGGCCATGGTCCTTGAACAATTGGTTTACCAGGTGGTGGGTGGCTCGCCCGTAGCGCTCGTGGCTGGTATAAGCCTCTTCGACCAGAGCGTAGGCACGCTGGGCATCGTCGGAGTCGCCCAGGATTCCCTTGAGTTCGGCCAGCACTGGCGTCAGGCTTTTGGTCTTCATAAAGCCGACGCCACCACTTTCATCATTTTCCCAGGTGATGTCCTTGCCGAACAGGCGGGTATGGTTGACCTCTTCAAAATCGTGATCTTCGGCTCCGCTGATAAAGATGGGCACAAACTGATAGTCGGGATAGGTATTACCCAATTGTTCGGCCAGATTAATGGTGGAGATGATCTTGAAGATGTAGTAAAGGGGCCCGGTGAACAGGCCCGGTTGGTGGGCGGTAGTGACGGTAAATGTATTATCATCCCCCAGCTTACGGATATTCGCCTGTACCAGATCGGTGGTTTCGAGGCCTTCGTATTGTTTTTGCAGGGCATCGACGAGTGCCTTACGGTTAATGGGATCCTCCTTCTTGTCGGCAATCACCTGCGGGAAGCTTTCCCGATGGACGGTATACTGGTAAAATGGCTTCAGTTTCTCGTCTTGGGTAGCGTAGGCAATATCTTTGGTAGACAGATGCGGTATTTCCCGAAAGGGAATTTTTTGTACTTCCATTAAAGCGGTATCTCGTTTTTGTTAATCGTTTTGTTCCAGCTATATTAGAGTGGCCTGTTTAACAGCCGGTGGTATGTATAGAATAGTACTTTCCACACATTAGTTTAATCAACCACACCTTAAAACGGAATGGAGCACTTTATCCTGGCCCTTGATCAGGGCACCACCTCTTCCCGTGCCATACTTTTTGATAAGGATGGACAGATTCGGGCAGTTGAACAGCAAGAGTTTACCCAATATTTCCCAAAACCCGGATGGGTAGAACACGATCCACTGGAAATTTGGAACACCCAACTGGCCGTTGCCCGGGCTGTGCTATCGAAAAACGACATCCAATCACGGCAAGTGAAAGCGATCGGAATTACTAATCAGCGGGAAACGGTGGTCGTGTGGGATAAAGCCACCGGTAACCCCATCCATCGGGCCATCGTTTGGCAGGACCGTCGTACGGCTGCACTGTGCAAAGAACTAAAGGCCAAGGGGGAGGAAGACTACATCCGCAAACATACCGGCCTGGTCGCCGACGCCTATTTCTCGGGCACCAAGGTGAAGTGGATCCTGGATAATGTGCCGGGGGCCAGAGAGCGGGCCCAAAAGGGTGACGTATTATTTGGAACCATCGACTCCTGGTTGATCTATAAGCTCACCAACGGCCAAAAACACATCACCGATGTGACCAATGCCAGCCGGACGCTCCTGTACAACATTCGCAAGCTGGATTGGGACGATCATATGATGCAGGTGCTGGATGTGCCCCGGGCCATGCTGCCCGAGGTCAAAAGTTCCAGTGAGGTCTACGCGCATACGGCCGATGATCTGTTCGAGACAACCATTCCCATTGCGGGGATTGCCGGTGACCAGCAGGCCGCCTTGTTCGGTCAAACCTGCCTGCAGCCCGGCATGGCCAAAAACACCTACGGTACCGGTTGTTTCATGCTGATGAATACCGGAAGTGAACCCATTACCTCCAAGGCTGGTTTGCTTACGACCATTGCCTGGCAGTTAGATGGGAAAGTGACCTACGCGCTGGAAGGCAGTGTCTTTATCGCCGGTGCGGCTATACAGTGGCTGCGCGATGCCCTGAAGATTATCGACGAAGCGCCTGACTCGGAGTACTTCGCCATGAAAGTGGAGCACCCCGACGGCGTCTACGTAGTACCCGCCTTCGCGGGGTTGGGGGCGCCCTACTGGGATATGTACGCCCGTGGTGCCATCTTCGGACTCACCCGCGGAACGACCAAGGCCCACCTGATCCGCGCTACCCTGGAGTCCCTGGCTTACCAGACCAAAGACGTACTCGACGCCATGGAAAAAGACGCCGGCACCCCCCTGAAGATGTTGCGGGTCGACGGTGGGGCAAGTGCCAACAATTTGTTGATGCAGTTCCAGGCCGACATCCTGGGTACACCCGTAGAGCGCCCGGTCATCATTGAAACCACCGCCCTGGGTGCCGCCTATCTGGCCGGACTCGCCACCGGATTCTGGTCGATTGATGACCTCACCAAAAGCGACC
>JASBTH010000602.1 GCA_030148525.1 Saprospiraceae bacterium
TTCGCCCCGTAGCCATGCTACGAAGCTCAAAAAAGGCTTTGTGAGAACCAAATTCTAGACATTTTCGCCATCAAAAACAAATCCCAAACACGCTCTAAGCCAGGTGTATATACTACCAGACAAAACTCTTTTTCATGCTCACTTCGACTACCGCTCACTTCGACTACCGCTCAGTGGGTTTAAGTCCCTGATTATTAACCAAGGGGTGAGCGTTAGCCCAACCCCGAATATAAAAACATCTGGTAGTATGCAAGATGAGTACAACGTAAGCACCCAGGCATTAGTTGCAAGCGGTTGGGAAGTATTCGGGGCAAAATCTTTTGCATTCCGTACCAAACAGTCCAAAGGCCATTCCACCTTAGTAGAATGGCCTTTGGGTGATCGGGGAGTTTTCTACATTCAGGTAGCTATTCCCGTATCCCGGTAAGCATGAGTAATGAGATCGTAGGTGGTCACAATCCCCACCAGGTTACTATCACCATCTACTACCGGAATGGCATGAAAACGATTTTCTCTGAAATATCCGGCAGCCACGCCCAGGGAATCATCGGGATGCAGGGTAGCAACCTGACGTGTCATCACCTCATGCGCGAGCAGGGACCGAAGGATAGCACGATTGTAATCCTCACTTTTGCGGGCTTTGAACAGGGTAAAACCATGCAATAACCGCAAATAGTCTGACTTGCTGATCATGCCTGCCACTCGGCCTCCTTCTTCGACGACCGGCACGTGGTGAAGTACTTCCTCATCAAAGATACGCTGGACTTTATCCATGGTATCATCCGGCCGCACGGTAATTACCGGAGCGGTCATAACGTGCTTGATTGCTTGATTAACATCCATGGCGGCAGGTTTTATAAATGTGAGGTTGGGGCTAAGGTGTTTGCTAAATAACTGAATGATCCAACCTCACGATTGATTATTCTTCGTAAGTCTCTTCGACCTTTTCGGATACATTACTATTGAAGCTGTATTTCAACAGATCGTGGGTAGTTACCAGGCCGATCAACTCATCATCATCGATAATCGGCAATGCGTGAAATTTATTGGCCAGGAATATGTCGGCGGCCAGGCCGATAGTATCATCCGGATCGAGGGACAATGGATATTGGGTCATCAGGTCAGATGCCGTCAATCTTTTGTATTCTTTTTCCGAATAGGTTTTACCACTGGTACGCAAAGACAACACATAGGCTACTTTGGCCACATCTTTTCGGCTGATAATACCTTGCAATTTATTACCTGGAGCTACCACGGGTAAATGGTGGAAGCTATTTTTATCGAATAAATCCTTGACTTCACGGGCGGTGGTTTCGGGGCTCACAGTGACCAAATCGGTGGTCATAATGGAGCGGATTGGCTTATTTGCTTTCATGACTAAAAAGTTTTGGAAGTGTTCTGCTTTTCCACCGCAGGGGTGGGAGCGTAAAATACCGCAGCGGGGCGGGGTTCTCCGATCGCGTAGATCAGGGCTAATACCGCTGCATCCGTTCGTATAATGGTCTTGGCCAGAATATCTTGCTGGCCCGTATCGTGAGCTGCCAGCATTGCCTGGAATCCATATTCTATGTGTTCGTAATATTCGGTCCACTCGGGGGCTCCGGCCTTGCCGTCGGGTTTATGCATCCAATCCGTAGGTATTGCTTGGGTATGCTGCCAATCCGCAATAGCCTGGTGTATCAGGTGCTCAACTTCATTCCATTCGAGCAGGCACAGCTTGGGATCCTCGGCCACCTCGGCCAGCAGGTCGAGGCTTGCGTGTAGCTGATACAGCTGATCGGGGAAGTAATCCACCATACCCAGCGATTTACGCAAAGCGATTAGTTCAAAACGCACGTGCTCCAGGGAAATAGTGGCCAGATCAAGCCGATTGGCTTCCATGGCCATCTGAGCATCCGCCAACCAGTCCTCCGTTCGCTCTAAGTGATCTTCCCAGACGCCTTCCGGCAAAACGAGATAAAGCGTTCGCTCCAGCCGTTGCCAGCGTTGGTCGGCAGTAGCCCAGGCTGTCTGGGCATTTTCAAGATCTCCAGCTTCCGCAAAAAACCAAAGCGGGATGTAAGCCTCGTCAAACTGCAACATTACGCGTCGCATATCAACCGGACCGAAAGCCAGTGAACTGGATACAACCAACATCAATACACCGATTAGGAATCTGCTTTTCATAACTCGTTGGATTGGCACCTCCGGGTGTATTCAATAGTGAATCATTGCGCAGGTACTATTCCAAAGCTACTTAAGTAGGGAGGCCGTTGGGGTGAGGAAGGTCACCGGGTTTATTGACTTTTATCAGAAATGCCCCACTGCCAGGCCCATTCCAGACCCAAATCCAGGCGCAGGGTGCTTAGGTCAGTTACGGAGAATTGATCGGAACGGGGGACCCGTGCCCACCGGTAGGCCGATGCCGAATACACCGACCACCCTCCAAACAGCTCCAGGCGGATACCCACTCCCAACTCCTGAACGCGCAGGCCATCCTGGAAAATATCGGGCTCCGGCTCAGCATCACCGGAATATCCATCGAGTCGTCCCCAGCCCAGGCGTCCGTCGCCCCACACAAAGAGGCCCGCAAATACGGGTTGCTCGTAACGCAGAACGAAACCGCCGAATCGCAGATTCAGGCGCGAGCCGAGCGTTGCGTCCTCAATGGTTTTTGCCGTAAAGGCACCAAACCCCAACTGCCGGCTTCGCAATAAAGCTTCGGCCTGCCAACCGAGGCGAATATCATCAGAAACTTCCTGCAGGCCCAGCGACGCGTTCACCGACAAGGCTTCTAACCAATCGCCCCTTTGCCCCCGGACCACCTGAACGTGGAGGAGCATACCTGCGAGGCACAGGCCCACGGCTAGGTGCATTCTGAAGATCATGCATCAACTGGTTTGTGCTCGGGAATAATCAGTAAAGGGCGATCGGTACGATTCAATATCCGACTGGTTTCGTGGCGCCCGAACCAACGCTCCAGACCGGTGCGCCGACGCCGGATCATGGTGATGAGCTGTGCTTTTTCATGATCGGTAAAGGACCGGATAGCTTCCCAGAGGTCCTCCTCCCCCATATCGTAGTGGCGAGAGAACGACAGGCCCGCGAACGCCTCATCGAGCTTGCCATTCAGTCCGGTCCGGTCAGTTCCCTGGTCGTGGTGTAATACAAAAATATGCGCCGCAAAAGGGCGTAGTAATTGAACCAGGGAGGCCACCTGGGCGACCGATTGCACACCTTCCTCATCCAGCGCCAAAACCACTTTTTCCGGTTTCACAAACCGACAGGAGGGCGGGATAGCCAGCAATGGTTTTTGCAGGCGGCCAAGTACAGCCTGTGTCGTACTGCCGAATAGCCAGCGCTCTACGTCGCTCTGCCCACGAGTCCCCATGATGACCAGATCGTATTCCCGGGATAATTCAAGGATCGCATCCTCGGGATGGCTGGTTACAATGCGGGGGTGGGGGTTCAATTCGGGGTGAGTCAGAGCTTCCATCCATCGAATCAGGTCGGCCATATCCGACCGCAATTTGCGTTCCACGAACTCCGAAGCCTGGCCGTATACGCCGGTGGGGGTGGTCACTGTCTGGGTGTGTAATACATCGATTTGTGCCCCGAGGGCATCACCCAGGTGAGCAGCGTAGCCGACAGCCCAGCGAGCGTTTTCGGAGAAATCGGTGGGTACGAGTATTTTTTTCATAATGGTGAAGCTGGATACTGGCGATAAGATAAGTCAGCTTCCCGTCACTGGCAAGATGCAACAGAAATCAGTTCCGCTCGTAGTGCATGATAAGTAGTGGTGCGGCGGTTTGCAGGATCATCTTCCGGGTGGTGCTGCGGTGGAAAAAGTCGCCGATGGCCGACCGGCGAGGGGTAGCCATTACCAGCAAGTCGGATTCGTGATCGCTACTGTACTTTTCCAGTCCGGTAAGTACATCTTTACTATTAACGGTAGACAATTGCAATTTGACCTGGTGATCGTCGTGGGGCAAAAAAACAGGAACCTTTTGCACGCTGTACCTAGGTCGTGATTTCACCTCTTCAATATGCACAAAATGGAGGGTTGCCTCAAACTGATTAGCGAAACCCAGCACACTGGGTAGTAATTGTTCCTCACCGGGAGCATAGGCGCTGGCGTAGACGATCTCCCTCAGTGGGCTGTATTGGTACTGATCGGGCATCAGCAATACCGGACAGGCAGCCCGACGGCTCAGCTCCGTAGCGGTGGTACCCAGCCATTTCTCCAGCAACCCGTTATCGCCGGTCATTCCCATAACCATCAGGTCAGTGTCTTGGGCAGAAACCCGACGCAATTCATCCACCACAAACCCAACGATCACCTCTGAGGAGACGGGCACCTTGCGGGCACTTGGTGAAAGCTGTTTCTGAATATCCATGATCTGCCCCAACTGCGCTTCTTTTTCGTGCAGAACGACAGGCTCCTTAGGGGCCATTACCGTACCGCCCATATCAATGGGTGGCTGGTGAATATGTACCAGATGAACGTGGGCCTGCAACGGAACAGCTAGTTCACAGGCGTAGCGAAAAGCACTGACGGAAGCTGCTGAAAAATCAGTCGGCACAAGAATTCGCTGGTACGAAGACTGTGCCATTTCCGACTTTCCCAGCAGGACACTCAAAACTATGCGTATATCCTCAACCGAGGGTACCACTTTTTGGAAAATCACCTTATTATCCACCAGAAGTGCCGGAATACCGGAAATGCCATACTCAATCATTGCATTGATATCACGTATTTCTTCGACAGTCATGTTTATAGACAACTGCTGCAGTGCCTGCTGGACATTCTGCATCAGCGCCCGATCATCGGACGATCCAATGCCAAGCAACTGCAAGGTCACCTTTTGCTGATTGTTAACAGTTGAATTCATACGTTCAGCACTTCTGGCTGGGATTAATGAATAAAAAAGTACGTGAGGTTGGGCCTTGATAATTTGCACTTTACAAAACCACCTAAGCCCAACCTCACAGACTGGGCACCCTTTCCAAGAGGATTTACGAGTACATGGGTGCAAGATGTTTGATTGATCGCTGCGGCCTAATGATTTTTATCATCACGCGGGTATGACTTTTCCCAGAAATCCCTATTTTATCGACGTTCTATTCCCAAACAGCCCGTGGAAACAAAGAGGCTGTTCGTTTGGTATATATGTGGAAAGTTCTTTTGTAGGACCAATTAAAGATCTCAACCTTGGATCCCGTACGATCTAAAAAGCAATCCGAAGCCTCCCTGCAACTGGAAGCCGTCATTCAGACTGCTACGGACGGAATAATCATTATTGACGAGCGGGGACGGATGGAAATGGTCAACGACGCCGCTGCCCGTTTATTCAAATACGACCTAGAGGAGATGGAAGGGCAAAATGTCAGCATGCTGATGCCTCCTCCCGATAAAAACCGCCACGACCAATATATTTCCAACTACCTGAAAACGGGTGACGCTAAGATCATCGGCATTGGGCGCGAGGTCCGTGGCCGAAAAAAAGATGGCACCACTTTTCCCCTGCGTTTGAGTATTAGCGAAGTAAAACTACCCGAACGAATACTGTTCACCGGAATCGTCCACGACCTCACCAGGGAAAAAGAAGCGGAAGCCGCCCTGCGGGAAGAAAAAGAGCGGGCGCAGACCTACTTCGACATGGCTAACACCATCAACGTTGTACTGAATACCGACTGCCGGGTCGTGGAAATCAATAAAAAAGGTTGTGCTTTTCTCGGGGACAAACCCGAAGATTCCGTGCAGGGTCAGAACTGGTTTTCGCTGATCTATCCCGAGGGACCTCGCGAGGTTGCGGAAACGGCCTTTCGGCAGATGATGGCGGAGGACATCGACCTCATCGACTCCTACGAAAGCAAGGTGGTCCGCCACGATGGGTGCTTGCGGGATTTTGCCTGGAAAAACAGCATACTGGTAGACGACACCTTCGAGGTGATCGGCATGATCTCCTCGGGCATCGACATCACCGATCGCAAAAACGCCGAACGGGAACTCAACCAGGAAAAGGAGCGCGCTCAGCAGTACCTGGACGTAGCCAACACCCTGTTTGTTGCTATCGACGGTAACGAACAGATTACACTCCTTAATCGCAAGGGAAGTGAAATACTGGGTTACACGGAGCAAGAGGTAATGCAAAAAAACTGGTTTGACCTGGTCATTCCCGAAGGGGAACGTGATGAGAAGCGGCAGGAGTTCCATACTTTTTTGCAAAGTCCCAATGCCAAGGGCGGATACTTCGAGAGCTCTGTAGTTACCAAAAACGGGGAAATACGGTTAATGGCCTGGCATAATGCCCTGGTACGGAACGAGGAAGAGGAGGTCGCAATAAACTTACTATCGGGCGTCGACATCACCGAGCAACGCAAAGCCGAAAAACGCATCCAGGAGATGAATAGCCAGCTGGAGAAACGGGTAGAACTGCGTACCGAAGAGCTGGCCTCAGCCGTTAACCAACTTCTGAATATCAATAAGAAGATGGAGTTTGAGATCAAGGAGCGCAAGCTGGCCGAGGAAGCCCTCCGCAAGAATCAGCGGGAACTCCAGAAAGCCTTCGAAGCAGAAAAAGAACTCAGCAAACTCAAATCCCGATTCGTTTCTATGGCTTCCCATGAATTCAGGACCCCTCTGAGCACCATACTCTCCTCGGCCGACCTGGTCGAAGCTTACCGCAAGGAGGAGCAGCAACCCAAACGGGAAAAACATACGAAACGAATAAAATCAGCCGTATCCAACCTGACCGGCATATTGAATGACTTCCTTTCGCTGAGCCGGTTGGAAGAAGGGGCGATCCACCCCGACCCCATAGACTGCGATCTGGATAAGCTAAGCCGGGAAGTAATGGATGACCTGCACGGCATTTTGAAAAGTGACCAGGACATAGCCTATTCCTACGAGGGGCAGCAGGACACCGTATTTCTCGATGCCAAAATGGTAAAGAATGTGCTGATCAATTTGCTATCGAATGCCATCAAATATTCAGAAGCCGGAAAAACGATCAAACTGCGCATCGATATGGGCGACGATCTGGTGCGCCTGGAAGTCACCGATCAGGGGATAGGCATTCCCGAAGAGGAGCAACAACACCTGTTTACCCGTTTTTTCCGGGCGCACAATGTGGAAAACATCCAGGGTACCGGCTTGGGGTTAAATATAGTGAAGCGATACGTAGATTTGATGGGCGGCCAGATCACCTTTGAAAGCCGCCTGGGTGAAGGCACTACTTTTGCCGTAAGGCTACCAAAACGACAAGAAACCTAGGGAGCTGATCAACATTAGCTTCACGAACAAACAACGCTTAATATGGATTCCAAAACCATTCTGGTTATTGAGGATAATGAGGAAGTCCGGGAAAACCTGGAAGAAATCCTCGAACTGTATGGATACACAGTGGTGCTGGCCGAGGATGGCAAGGTGGGCGTAGAAAAGGCCATTGAACACCAGCCCGACCTGATCCTGTGCGATGTGATGATGCCCCGGCTCGACGGATTCGGAGTACTCAACATCCTCACCAAAAAGCCGGAAACGGCGTCTATTCCCTTTATCTTTCTGACCGCTAAAGCGGAAAAGGCCGATTTCCGTCGGGGCATGAACCTCGGAGCCGACGACTACGTCACCAAGCCTTTCTATAAAGACGAGCTGCTCTCAGTCGTAGAAACGAGGCTGGACAAGAGCAATCGGCTGAAAAAGCAGTTTGACCAGACCGAGCAGGGACTCTCCGCCTTCATCAACGAAGCCCGCGGCTACCAGGAATTGCAAAAACTCAGCCAGGAGCGCAAGACAAAGAGCTTTAAAAAACGGGAGCTCATCTTTGAAGAGGGCGAATACCCCCGCTACCTGTACTTCGTGAACAAGGGTAAAATAAAAGCCTTTAAGACCAACGAAAACGGAAAGGAATACATCGTCAGTGTCCACAATGAAGGAGACTTCCTCGGCTACGTGGACCTCATTAAGGATGACAAATACTCGGAATCAGCCGCTGCCCTGGAAGAATCTGAGTTGAGCCTCATCCCCAAGGAGGATTTCAACAAACTACTCACCGCCAACCGGGACGTCACCTCCCAATTGATCAAAATGCTCGCCAATAACATTTCGGAGAAGGAGGAACAACTCCTCCACCTCGCCTACCATTCGGTGCGCAAGCGCGTAGCCGATGCCGTAATCTACCTGAGCGATAAGGAAGATACCGACGAAATAAACATTCTGCGCGACGACCTGGCCCGCATTGTCGGCACGGCCAAGGAAAGCGTAATCCGTATGCTCACCGAATTCAAAAACGACGGCTACATCGACATTATCGACGGTACCATCACCATCCGCGATCGGCAGAAACTGGAGGATATGCCGGGGTGAGTTGGGGAGTTGGAGAGTTGGGGAGTTCCCCAATTCCCCCTTTCTCCCTTTCCCAATTCTATTTCTTAGTAAATCCCAGCATAGAGCTCAGGAAGATGGGGAAAGCCAGAATGGCGAGCCACCATTGGCCCAGGAAGCCGGCGATGATCACTACGAGCATCATCAGGTAAAAGCGCAAGATCATAGTTCCGATGCTGATATTAAACTGTTTCATGGCACACGGTTTTATTGGTTCGCTTATTAAGTTACCACGAAACACCTTATCCTATCAATGAGAAAAGTCACCAAAACCCTATCTGTCAGTATATTATCTATTCTACTTTGCGGTTGTGTCCCCGAACAGACGGAGGTGGGACCCCGGAATACCGGCCGGAAATGGCCATTG
Organism: Saprospiraceae bacterium; assembly: GCA_030148525.1. GTDB lineage: Bacteria > Bacteroidota > Bacteroidia > Chitinophagales > Saprospiraceae > DT-110. The sequence continues at coordinate 8,733 of JASBTH010000602.1, forward strand.
GAGCCCGACCGCTATAACGTTGCTTTTCTGATTATGGACAGGGTGTACAATACGGAGCTTACCGCCCCTTTCGACATCTTTCAGCACACCATCTTTCGCGATAGTATTAAGGCCATGAATACCTTTCTGGTAGCCGATACCCGGGAGCCGGTAACCACCTTTGAGGGCATGCGGATCCTGCCCGATTACAACTACCTGAGTGATAGTCTGCCCCCGATCGACATCCTGGTGATCCCTTCGGCCGAACATCACCTGGATACTGATCTGGAAAATGACGACATGCTGAATTTCGTGCGCCGGGCGGCTGGTGAAGCGGCGTACGTAACCTCCCACTGCGACGGGGCCTTCGTTTTGGCGAAAGCCGGATTATTAAACGGAGTGGTCAGCACTACCTTCCCCAGTGATATCGGGCAAATGCGGACCATGTTCCCCAGTCTGGACATCCGCGAGGATGTACTCTTTGTCCACGACGGAAAATTCATCACCTCGGCGGGCGGTGCCAAAAGCTTCGAAGCGGCGCTTTATCTGAGTGAATTGCTGTACGGCAAACGGGTAGCACGAAGGCTTGCGCAGGGGTTGGTGATCGATTGGGAGCTGGAGGGGGTGCCGCATCTGGTCATATCAGAATAATTTTTAATTCTTAATTTTTAGTTTTTAGTTTTTAATGTAGAAGCACTTCTAATTAAAAATTAAACACTATCAATTAAAAATTATCAGTACAGTACCATATCAAACCTCCACCGAAACGCTTTCGTGAGCGGATGATCGTTGCCCCACTGGCGGAACAGGGCAATGCCCGCTTTGCGCGGCAGATCGTCGGCGTAGGATTTATCGGCGGTGGTAGCCTGGATAATGTATTCGATCAGTGCTTTTTGGTCACCGGCTTCGGCAGCTACCTGAGCGGCTTTGAGTGCTTTGCCGGCGGGTGAATCGTCGGGTTGCTCCATGGTGAAACGCACGAGGGTGCGGATATCATCGGCATCGTCGTAGTGTTTATCGCCCAGGACGAAGGGTTCGACCAGTTCGAGGGCGCGATCGGTATCGGAAAAGACCACTTCACGGGCCAGGGCCAGGCGAGCTTCCGGTACATCGGGGTTATTCTGTACGAATAATTCCAGCTCGGCCAGGGCGGTGGGATCCTTTTTCTCGAGGCGGGTGAGGATGCCTTCGAGGGCACCGAGGCGATCGTCGGGAATATGCTCGTCGAGCCAGGCTTCGATCTGGCCCTTGGAGAGGGCGCCGGCAAATTCACCGATGGCCTTTCCTTTGTGGAAAAGTTTTACGTCAGGTATCCCCTTTACGCCGTATTCGCGGGCGAGGTCCTGGTGTTCGTCTACATTCACTTTGACGAGTGCCCAACGGCCTTCCTGCTCCCGGGACAGTCCTTCGATCGTGGGGCCCAGCATTTGACAGGGACCGCACCATGGTGCCCAGAAATCAACGACGATGGGTAGCTCGTAACTGCGTTCGATGACGTCTTTTGTAAAGTCCATGCGTGCCATTTTTGATTTCATGGATAATACATCTGAGGCTTCCGGAAAGTTTGCTCATTCCCCGATTGCGGCCACCGCTTCTATTTCCACCTGGTAGCCATGATGCAAATTTCCAATCGGTACCATGGACCGTGCCGGGCGGTGATCCCCGAAGAATTCCAGATAGGCACGGTTGACCCGCAACCACAGATCGATATTGGTCACAAAAATGGTCACCTTTACGATGGAGGTCAATGAGCCCCCCGCTGCCTCTACGATGTGGAGTACATTTTGCAGCGCCTGTCGGGTCTGCTCCTCAATGGAGGTCGTTTTCTTCTCTTTGGTAATGGAATCGACCGGTAGCTGTCCGGATACAAAAGCAAAACCATTGGACACAATAGCCTGGGCATAATTACCCGCCGGGTCGGGGGCCAGCTTCGTATATATTTTACGCATGAGATTCTTTTTCGCGAAGATACTGCCGGATACCTATCTTTACACAAAAGAGCAGCCATGAGCCTTTATTTTTTTGCGAAAGCACTACACATCATCGGATTTGTTGCCTGGTTTGCGGGCCTGTTTTACCTCGTGCGCATATTTGTGTACCACGTGGAAGCCAACGAAAAGCCTCAACCTGATAAGGGCATTCTTACTCAGCAATTCAATCTCATGGAATGGCGGGTCTACAAGATCATCTGTAATCCGGCCATGATGATTACCTGGACGGCCGGCTTGGTGATGCTGTTCATCAATGGCTGGGAATGGCTGGGTGCCAACCCCTGGATGATTGTAAAATTGGGATTATTAGTTGGGCTGACTATCTATCACGTCTGGAGCAAACGCATCATCCGCCAAATGGAGGAGGGCAATTTTCGCTTCAATTCCTGGCAATTTCGCCTGCTCAACGAGGTACCTACCCTCTTTTTAGTATCTATTGTGCTCTTGGCTGTCTACAAAAACACCCTGAACTTCCTCTTTGCCTTTGCGGGCCTGATCGGATTTATGGTGCTGCTCTTCGTCGGGGCTAAGGCGTATAAGCGCTCGCGATTAGCGAAGGATAATTGATAATTTTTAGTGTTTAATTTTTAATTACCCACCCAATTAAAAATTAAACATTATGCATTAAGAATTAACACCTGGTATTGTTGAAAGAACTCCCGCTCTTCGAGGCGCACGTGTTTTTCGAGCCGACGGCCGAGGCGATCGAGGGCTTGAATGAGGGCTTCGTCTTCTTCGAGATCGGTTAGTTTGGGGATTTCCTTGCGGAAAAAAGCGTGGTCCCGTTCCAGTTTATGGGCCAGATCAACCAATTCGGAATGCCCCGTTGCATTGGCGAACAGCTCTTCTTCCTCGCGCTGCATATGGGGTTCCAGGAGATCATCCAGAAATACAGTAACGTATGTCCTTTTGCCGGCAGGTGTATTGGGCATGCCTTTATAGTCGGGCACATCGGTCTTGAGTAGCTGGGCGGTAAGCAGCAGCTTATGGTGTTCCCGGGAGAAGGGGATGAGGTCGGGATGCCGGCGAAGTGGCTTGCGCTTTTTCATGTTTTGGTGGGTTGGTGGGATTTTGGTAAATTACAAAAGACGGTTGACGATTCACGGCTTACGATTCACGGTAATCGGCCAGCCTTCACTAAAGTTTCGGCGGCCGGGGAGGTCAGAAGGAAATAGTAAGTGAGAAATCTTAATCTCAACCTAAATCTTAACCTCAACCTGCCCTGCCCGCTGAAGCCTTGGCGAAAGCGGGAACCTGCCCTGCCCGCCGGAACGCAGTGAAGCCGGGAAACTTAACCTTAGAAGCAGATTGAAAGATATAGTAGCTTTTCAGTCATCGCTAACCTATTCTTTTATCTAGCATCTAGTCATCTTTCATCTTAAGAAGAGAACCATGGGGCCAATCACGATAATCCTGCTCAATGTTGCCCTCATCTACGTGGGTTTGTGCCTATTTTTCTACTTCTTTCAGCATTTCTTCTTTTTTCGTCCGGAGATCCTGCCCAAGCAATTCGAGTACCAGTATCCCTTCCCGTTTGACGAGGTCAACTTTGACATGGAGGACGGAGGCACTATTAACGCCATTCACTTCAAGGTACCCAACTCTAAGGGAGTGGTTTTTTACCTGAAGGGCAACTCCCGCAGTCTGAAGGGATGGGGTAAGTTTGCCAAGGACTTTGTGGGCAAGGGCTACGACTTCTTTATGATCGACTACCGGGGCTTTGGTAAGAGTTCGGGCAAGCGCAATGAGCCCACCCTCTACAACGACGCCCAGACGGTCTATAAATGGCTCAAGACCCAATATCCGGAGGAGCACATCGTACTCTACGGCCGATCGATGGGCAGCGGTATTGCCGCCAGGCTCGCCTCCTGGAATCACCCGCGCATGTTGATCCTAGATTCGCCCTACTATAGTTTCCTGCATCAGGTACGCCTGTATGGGTTTTGGCTTCCGCTAAAATGGTTACTTCGCTATAAGCTGCGCACCGATCAATTTCTGAAGGGCGTGCACTGCCCGGTCTTTATCCTGCACGGCGACCGCGACCGGCTCATTCCCTATAAGCAAGGTAAAATGCTGCACGAGCTCATCCCCCACCGCAGTCGTCTGCTCACGATTGAGGGCGGCGGCCACAACAATTTGCCCGATTTTCCGCAGTACCACGAATTGCTGTATAACATCCTCAACGACGAGGGAATATACCTGGAGGTACAACGGGCGATGGAGGAGGAGGGGTTGGTAGCTTGAGGAATTTTTAATGTTTAATTTTTAGTTTTTAATTGACTTCGGTCTTTGAATGCGAAATGTTCGGTGCTCAGTGCTGAATGGGGGATTCTTAATTTTGGATTTTGGATTTTGAATAAAAGGTTGCCTCTGCCCTTTGGGCATCGGCCTTTTAGTGTGCTCAGTGCTACATGATTTTTTGCTAACGTCAAATCCGTTTACCGTAATCCGTGAATCGTGGGCCGTATATCTTCTCCCTTAGGCTTTTAAACTCATCCCTCTCTGCCAACTGTAGCTTTAGCGAAAGTTGGTGCCCCTTCTCTTTTTCCACTTCTGGGCATCGCTTGCGTTGTCACTTTTACTTTGGAAGAGAAGGGGTATCGGTCTACGATAACAAGTTTAACTAATATCCTGTGGAGAATCGCTTTTCACTTTCCAGAAATCGTATCCCCTTCTCCCTTTGGGAGAAGGGTTAGGGATGAGGGTACCGAACCAAATCCCCCCAAATACTGTTCTTTCTGCACTGTACCCAATACCTACTACCCTATACCAAATACCAGCCCCAAAAAAATTTACGACTTTCATTTGCATCTTATGCTTAGGCGTTTTATTTTTGCAACGCTTTCGAAAGAAAGTCATGGTTTAGACCCATGGTGTAATTGGCAACACAGCAGGTTTTGGTCCTGTCGTTCCAGGTTCGAGTCCTGGTGGGTCTACGGAGAAAAAGGTCAGATGCGGATAGCGTCTGGCCTTTTTTCGTAGTAGGACCACCAGGACTCGACGTTTATCCCGCACCCTGAAACGAAGTGAAAGGGACAGCGGGAAGTCCTGATGGGTCTACGAAAATTAAAGGGTAAAACTGGCTGGCGCCAGTTTTACCCTTTCGCTTTTTAGCCCGTCTAAAAATGAATGAGCATCCGAAAAAAAGATTTGGAACTAATTCCCGGCAAAAGATCCCTCACACAAAATCCTCATCCCGGGTGCCCCACTTGCGTTGCAGGCGATCAAGTTCCCGGAGTTCCAGATGATCTTCTTCGGACAGGTCATCCGATGGAGGGGATTCTTCGAAGTGCCCCTTTTCCTGAGCCAGGCGGTACATCTCTTTTTCGATTTCCCGTTCTTCCCAGTCCAGGGAAGGGGTGCCAAACAAATTGTACCCATAGATTTTGACATACATTATCCCCAGGATCATCGCAAAGATCGGCAGGGGCAATAACAACCAGAAGGCAATGGGTGGTAAATAAAAGCTCAGCAGCCCCAGCACTACGCTAATACCTAAAAAGGTAATAGCGGTGGTCACAAAATCCGATTTGGCCCGGACCCGTTCTTTGGCCTTTTCACGTAAGTCTTCGTGCATACGTAGATGGGAATTTAGTGTGGGAAAGTTACCGTAAGGTTGGGGCTAAGTCGTTTGCTAAACAACTGAATGTCCCGACCTTACTTCGTGTTTGGAAGAGAATATCAGGTAGTAGGACACGCTTTAATCCCGATACCCTATACCTACTACTCTTTACCGGAAGGTTGGGCTTTGACTATCATCACTTTACGGAAAAGTTTATGCCCAACCTCGCGTTAAGTTACATGGAATGACGGGGGTGAGCAACACTCGTCCTTAAAAAGCGGAGGCAGGCAATTAGATCCTTCATAGTGGGTATAAAGAGAACAGGGTCAGATACGGATGGCATTTAGCCTTGTTTGTATCCAGAAATCAACTTTTAGCAAAGTCAACCAAAGGATGGATATCGCCGGCATCAGCCATTCGCAAAGCATGGAGATAGATTTGCCTGTCTTCTCCCCGGCGGAGGGTCTTTTGCCCCCAGGTAAAGGTCTGGTTTTCGTCGAGCGCTTTTAGCAAAATATCACCCATTAGCCTTGAATGTCTGCCATTGCCATTAGGAAATAGGTGAATAGAAACCAGCCTGTGTTTAAACCGAATAGCAATTTCCTCTGGTGGAAAGGTCTCTTGGCTAATCCAGAACCTGCAATCATCCAGAAGAGCCTGCACATTCTGCCGGATCAGGTAATATGGAACCCCCAGATTTTTTTCGGATAACCGGAAGGAGCCGGCCCATGTCCAGACATTTTTAAACATTCGTTTGTGAACAGATTGAATAAAGGCTACCTCTAAGACTTGCTCAGTACGGAAAGATCGACCGAAAAACCAGCTCATGGCTTCCTCAATGTTTTGCTGTTCAAACTGATCGAGCTCGCCCATAGTGGATATCGACTTGATCTTTAACCCTTCCTTTTCATCTTCATTGATGGGGGTTTGCCCATCGGAGTATTGCAACTTCATTCCCACAAGGCTTTTGGCAGCTCCCGTTTTATCTTGGCGGCTCTTTGCTCAATCGCATCCTTCAAGGCATCCTGATCAATACCTTGGTCCTCCAGGTGCATGGTCTGGGACGTTTTTTGTACAATTTCTTTAGCCAACTCCAAAGCTCGCTTTTCCACCATTTTATCGAGAGATCCTTCCCGGGGCAGCAGTCCGTACACCAGTTGCAAATCCATCGATGCGGCCACCTCCCTTAATCCGTCTAAGGTCAGAGAACCATCATTTTCCCGTTGCTCTATACCCTTCACGCCTTGCGGAGTCATCCCCAGTTTATCCCCCAATTGCCTTAGGGACATCCCCAGGGCCGTGCGAATGGCATATATCCATCCACCTCCGGGTGGTGGAAGGTTCCTCACCTCCGAAAAGCGGGCGATCATTTTATCCAGTTGATCTATCCGTAGGTGCCTTTGCTCTGTATTCATAAGGGTATATGTTTAAAATTTGTCTATAAATTTAAGCATATACATTTAATAATTCAATAATTATTAAACATATAGCTGAAAAAATGATGCTTTCCCCATTTTTTTGATCCGGATCGATCTTCCTGTGATAGATTAAATAGGGCCGACTAAACCGAAGGCGGGCTTTTTATTTCCAGTCAATGTGGATGGAAAAATCAAAGGGGAAAACTGGCCTCCGCCAGTTTTCCCCTTTCGTATACATCAAAACCTCACCCTCCATTTTGAGAGCACGGAAACACCTACTCCATGATCCCGTCAATCCGGTCCATGCAATCCATCAAATGAATGCGGTCCATCTCGCTATCCATCTTTTTGGCAGCCTTGTCGAGGTCCTGGCGCAGGGTGCGGAGCTCCGCTTTCACCACCGCCCGGATATCCGACTGGCTTACGTCCACGTTGGTGCGGGCGACGAAGGCGCGGAAGCGGGCCGGTATGGGCGATTGCTCCTCGGTCAGCAGGTACTCCATGCGTTCCAGATAGGCCCGTTGCAGATTGCGTCGGTTGGCATCGGTGGGTTGCTGGTTGTAGACCTCCGTCCAGACGGCCTTGCGGACATCCTCGCTGAGTTGCATCAGAGTGTAGGCCTCGGAACCGTGGAAGACCTCCGCTTCGATGAGGCGTTGCAGACGGCCCATGTCGAGGAGGCTGTTCAGAAAGCTGACCTGATAGCCGCGGATGCGATCCTGGTCACCCCCGTTGGAGATGCGGCTCAGGATGTCGGTATCCATCAGCCAGTCGGGGGTAGTGAAGGCGTAGCTGTGCAGGAATTTCACGGCATCCTTCTGAATATCGGCGGGAACCGGCTCGTAAACCGGGCCGTCCTGATCGGCGGTCTTCAGGGTTTCGTAGACGCCTCCCACATTTGTGACTACGTGGCCGATGTAGCGGCGCCAGGCGGTGAGGAGTTCGCCGTAGATCTCTTCCAGGTCTTCGTAATCCTCCCCGTCTTTGGTGGTCCAGTCGATGAGGTTGGGAACCACCCGTTGCAGGTTGGCGATACCGAGCTCGCTGGCTTTGATATTGTCATCGCCGATGCACTCGGTCTGAGAGGTGGGATCAATGCGGCCACGCCCCGAGCCAAACATATACATGGGATCACCTTCGTGCTCGTCAATCCAGCTATTAAGCGTTTCCTTTTCGTCGGAGGGTTCATCGACGTTGGGCAGGTAGCGGTACCCCCAGTTGATCGAATACATATCGTAGGGGCCCAGTTGACGAATGAAGCGAATATTCTCATCACCGGGCTGGGCCACGTAATTGAAGCGGGCGTAGTCCATGATGGTGGTGGCAATACCGTACTCCTGCGTAAAGGCGCCGGAACGCAGGGAGTCGACCGGGTAAGCGGCCGAGGCCTTCATATTGTGCGGCAGACCGAGGGCGTGCCCCACCTCGTGTGAGATCACGCGTCGCATCGTTTCCCCGATCAGCGCTTCGGGGGTGTTCAGGGTGCGGGCAGCCGGGTTGGCGGCACCGGTTTC
>JASBTH010000361.1 GCA_030148525.1 Saprospiraceae bacterium
CCGCTCCGATTAGTATACATTCGTGTGTTGCCATGCCATCCTCTTTTGAACCCGCTCCCGAATATATCAAGTACCAGGTGACCAGGTTTCCTGTATATACATAATTTTTTAGTAACTCTTCCGCAATACATACCCTAAACAGGGTAGCCCGACCAACCGCGTTAACAGTCAATCAGACCCTTTATCATTAAGATACAGCCGATTCCTAAACCATTTACTTATTAAAAAAGCTATTTCCTCCGAGGTGATTCCCGAAATCGATTTACGCGTAAAATGGTCATCTACTTCCAGGCAGGAACGGATACACGCTGCTTATCCGCAGCCGACTTTTCCGGATCGTTCATAACCGTCATTTGTCCATTTCGGGTTTTTATTGCCTCTTTTCGATCAGCCTTCTTGCGCTTAATAGAAAAGCTGGACTTACCTCCAAAATGGCTGGGATCAATCAGGGACCCAAAACGATCGGTCATTATGTCAAAAGCCCGGTTGCGACGCATTCCTCTTCTCATGATTGGTCCGTTTTAGCTTAAAAAATGGTTATCCTTTGACTTCCTCTGTAAGCTACTTAATCCCAGGCTCCCAGCCACTGGTAAATCGCACGTAGCGGAATGACTTTTATCAAGTTTATACAGCCTGGCTGAATACCTGCTTATCGGGACGCTTCGCCCACAGACGAGCATCCAGGGCCTGGCATATATTTCGTATGAATGGTCGCCCCGGGGCAGTCACTACCAACCGTTCTTCTTCCAGGTGGACTAATCCGTCCTCTATGAGTTCCTGCATTCGGTCCAAACCTTCAAACAATGCATCACAGCGCTGTTCTGCTTTGCCCCAGCTCGTCTCATAACGACACATAATGCTGAGAATATGTCCGCGAATGATCTCGTCTTCCCGGGTCAGCAAATGCCCCTTAACAATGGGCAACTCACCCTCCCCTACCCTTTCCTGGTAGGTCTCGATCCGCTTTTCATTCTGCACATATCCGTGCCAGCTGTCACTGATGGAAGAAGCCCCGAGTGCCAGGTTCAGTTCAGTGGAAAAGGGCGTATAGCCCATAAAGCTGCGGTGTAATTGACCGGCATCCATGGCCTTGCTCAGACTATCGACCGGCAATGCAAAGTGATCCATTCCGATCTCCCGGTACCCGATACCTTCCAGCAGTTCGCGGCCCAGTTCGTAAAGGGCCCTTTTCTCGGCTCCCACCGGCAGGTCTGCTTCGGAATAGGCCCGCTGACTGGGCGATATCCAGGGCACATGTGCGTAGGAATAAAAAGCCAGTCGCTCGGGACGTAGCTCACTCAGGATCGCCATATTGCGACGAATGTGGTCCGGCGTCTGCAAGGGCAGACCAAAGATGAGGTCAAAGTTAATCGACTCGTACCCCAGCTCCCGTGCCATACGAGTCACCTCCCGCACCTGCTCTTCGGTCTGATGCCGGTTGATGATGGTCATGATCTCCGGATCAAAATCCTGCACCCCAATGCTGAGTCGGGTAAAACCAAGATTAGCCAGGGTCTCGAGATGCTCACGGGTCGTACTGCCCGGATGGGCTTCAAAACCAAATTCATAACGATCGGCCAGTTCTACTTTTTCCAGAATGCCCCGCAGCAGGTAATCCAGGCTCTCCGGACTAAAAAAGGTAGGAGTACCGCCACCGAGGTGCAGCTCTCGTAACACCGGTTTTTGCGGAAGCAAATCCAGATACATTTGCCATTCCTGCAAAACAGCTTTGATGTACGGTGTTTCTACGGCGTGGTTCTTCGTGATCCGTTTATTACACCCGCAATAGGTACACAGTGCCTCACAGAAAGGCAGGTGGATATACAAGCTGATCTCCTGGTTTTTGGCGAAAGCCTCCAGTACGCGCCCCTTCCAGGCAGCTTCGTCGGGGCAGTCCTCCTGCCAATAGGGCACGGTAGGGTAACTGGTGTACCGGGGAACCGGCACATTATACTTTTGCAACAGGCGACTATTCATGATAACTCTTTTTGGCTTTGCTACAAAAGTAGAAGTACCCGGTTGGTACTTTAGTGATATCTAACGGTGGTCATGGGTGAGTTTTATCACTGCCTTCCGGCAAAAGAATCCTGTTAATGACCGTTTTCCGACCATAAAAAAGTCCGGAAGCTTTATTTTTGCCTCGCCCAAATCAAATAACAACCAAACATGCGCACAAAGCCTGTACAACAAGTTTACGACGACTACACCGCCGAAGACTTCGCCGTCTGGAAGATTCTGTACGACCGTCAGATGGAAAACTTAAAGGGAAAAGTCGCCGATGAATTCCTGGTAGCACTTAACAAGATAGGGTTTAGCAATGACCGAATACCCGAGTTTAAAGAAGTGAACCGGCGCCTGGAATCCCATACCGGTTGGAACCTGATCACCGTGCCCAACATCAGCCCGCCCCGGGAGTTCTTCCAACGCCTGTACGAAAAGAAATTCACGGCTACCTGCTGGTTGCGCAAGATGAGCGAACTGGACTATCTGGAGGAGCCCGACATGTTTCACGATGTCTTTGCGCACGCGCCCTTACTGACCAATACTGACTATACCGATTTCTTCCATCAGATCGGAGTGCTGGCCATGAAGTACATCGACGATGACGAGGTGATCCTGAAATTGCAACGACTTTACTGGTTCACGATCGAATTTGGTTTGGTCCGCTCGGAAGCCGGAGAGCTGCGCATCTACGGTGCCGGCATCATTTCTTCAAAGGGAGAGACCGAACACGCACTCGGCAATAAATCCACCAAGCACGATTTTGATATCCGGCGCATCTACCAGCACGACTTCCGCACCGATATTATTCAGGAGGAATACTACGTCATCGACAGTTTCCGTCAATTGGCTGCTTCATTGGAGGAAATTGAGGAAGCGCTGTTGGTGAAAGCTTAGCTTTTGTACCTTTCGGTAAAAAGTATATGGCACTGATCAAGCCCGTCAAAGGTATTTCACCATCATTCGGAGACAATTGTTACCTCGCGGAAAATGCCACCATCGTGGGGGATGTGATTATGGGTGATGATTGTAGCGTCTGGTTCCAGGCCGTAATTCGCGGCGATGTGCACCACATCCGCATGGGCCACAAGGTGAATGTGCAGGACGGAGCCGTGATCCATTGCACCTACCAAAAGGCGCCTACGAACATCGGCAATAATGTAAGCATTGGCCACCGGGCCATTGTGCATGGCTGTACCCTGCACGACAATGTGCTCGTAGGCATGGGCGCCATCGTAATGGACCACGCCGTGGTCGAAGAAAACGTACTCATAGCCGCCGGAGCCGTCGTCCTGGAAAACAGCCGCCTGGAATCAGGCCATATCTACGCCGGCGTGCCCGCCAAAAAGGTAAAAGCCCTCTCACCGGAGACCTTCGCCGATACCATCGAACGCATCGCCAATAACTACGTGATGTACTCAAGCTGGTTCGAAACGGAGTGAATTTTTAATTTTTAATTTTTAGTGTTTAGTGTTTAGTGTTTAATTTTTAATTAAGTATATAGTAGTCAGCTAATTAAAAATTACAAATTAAACATTATCAATTAAGGGTATGAACATCACCACCCTCACGGAGCATCCCCACCATTTACCGACCATTGCGGAGTGGTACTACGAAGAGTGGGGCAGGTATACTGGAATGAGCTTGGAGGATGAAGTAAACCGGCAGCAGAAATATCTGCATTCAGACCGCTTACCCCTGATGCTGATTGCCATCGAAGGAGATCAGATAGCTGGTGCCACACAACTGAAATTCTACGAGATGGGCCAGTATCCGGATTATGAGCATTGGATTGGCGGAGTGTATGTGGACACACCATTTCGTAATAAAGGGCTCGCCTCAAAACTCGTTCGGGAAGCTTATCGCATCGCCGGTACTTTTGGGGTACCTGCTCTGTACCTCCAAACCCAGAACATGACCGGAGGTCTTTACCGTAAACTGGGTTGGGAACCGATCCACGAGACCGTCAGTCATGGGTTGGATACGCTGGTGATGGTTAAAAGGCTGACGGCTGACGGCTCCCTACCTTCGTCCATCCCGCTTTCGCCCGTACGGGCTTCAACGGGCATGTCGGACTTCGGCGGGCAGGAACGGCTGACGGCTAAGTTTTCCCTTTCCATGTAACAGGTCAAATTAGAGGGCAGAAAACTTTTCTGCTTTTATACGCAAATCCGATGCAGTAATGCACCGCAAGAAGCAAACCGTTTACCGTTTACCGTGGGCCGTGGACCGTGGACCGTTTACCTTTTAGAGAGATACACCCCCGACAAAATCATCGCCATGCCGATCAGGTGGAAGAACCCTACAGTCTCCCCATCGGCGACGCCCCAGCCGAGGGCGATGATTGGAATGAGGTAGGCTACCGTGGAACCGAATACCGGACTGGTCCACTGAATTAGTTTAAAGAAGATCACGGAAGCCGCAAAGGTCCCCACGAGGGCCAGGATGGCGATATAGCCCAATGCTTCCCAGGCCCCCGGTTCAGTCTGCATTATGTGGAGGAAGGAGGTACCCGTAAGCAGGTAGATGAGCAATGGGATGCCCACGATGCCGAAGGAAGCGGCACCGATCAGCAGGGAATTCATATCCTTGAGGTATTTGCCGACCACGTTGCCGCTGGTTGCGTAGCTGATTGTGGCGATTACCACTAACAGTCCGTACCACATATTGCCTTCCACACCAGACTTGCTGCCTAGCAGAATTAAGGCTGATGCGCCCAACAAACCGAGTAAGATGCCAATCAGCTTCGCCCAGCTAAACTTGCTGCCGAAAGCGGCCACACCAATCATCAGGGTGAACAGCGGCGTCAGTGAGTTGAGGATGCCCGCCAGGGAACTGCTGATCTCAGTTTGTGCCAGGGCAAACATAAAAGCCGGCAGGCCACTGCCCGTGACCCCGACCACCAGCAAGTATTTCAGACGTTTCCAGTCGATGCGATGCAAACGACTGATCAGAAACGGGAAAAAAGCAATGGCGGAAATCGCCAACCGCATGGCCCCCACCTGCTCGGGCGGAAAGATCATCAGGCCCCGCTTAATGAGGATAAAAGAGGATCCCCACACCAGGGAAAGGATACCCAAAACCAACCAGGCTTTCCAGGGTACTTGTTCCTCCAGGACGTTGGCTTTAATCGTGGTCGTTGACAAGATGTTCCGGTTTGACAATGAGCGGGCAAATTGCCCCTTTTTATAATGATATGCCAACACAATCTGAACATCCTTCGTTTAATCCCCTGCTTACCTTTTGTACCTTTGTGGTCCAATGTTCGGCCTATGTATTCACCTGAGGATATTCGACAACGTGCTCTTGATAGCCGAAAACGCTTTAAGAAGCTATTCGCTCGTATCAAGCGCAGACCGCCTAAAGACCTCGACCAGACCGCCCAGGAAGCGCACCACGAAGCTTTCGAGCACATAGATTGCCTCACTTGTGCCAATTGTTGCAAAACGACCAGCCCCATCTTCCGGGATGTTGACATTGACCGGATCGCCCAACACCTGGGAGAACGTCCGGCCGAACTGATCGACAAATACCTGCACCTGGATGCCGAAGGGGATTACGTGCTCAATATAGCACCCTGCCCTTTCCTGGGATCCGACAATTACTGCTCCATCTACGAGGTGCGCCCGCGGGCCTGCCGGGAGTACCCCCATACCGACCGCAAGCACTTCCACCAGATATTGAACCTGACACTGAAAAATACGGAAATCTGTCCGGCGGCTTTCGCCGTTGTGCGCCGGTTGGAGCAACACTACTCCTGAAGCAACCTTTCCCTTTTTGCCGAAAGGCTAAAAACTGTACTTAACCCGCAAGAAGGCCGATTGGAGAGGACTCGTAAAACCATCATCGCGATTAAATACCAGTTGCCCGATCAGATCAAGATCCCAATTAGTGGCCACACTGTAGGTAAAAGACGGATTGACGAAGAGGGGATGCACCCGGACCGGACTGTAGATCAGGGCCATGCTTCCGCTAAAAAGCGGGGTAATGGGCCGGGAGGCCTGGGCAAACAGGGCATGGCGGTAGGGGTACAGATTCTGAGCCGAAAGTTGAAAATCGAAGAGATTAAGCACCCCGTCAGTCGTACTGCCGTTGCTGTTATAGAGGTATCCCAAATTGGTATACCATCCGTTTTCAAATGCGTAATCGAGGCCGAGGGTAGCGGCAAAACTCACCTCCCTATCGGGTTTATTAGGCACAAACAGGGTCATTTCCCCCTTAAAACCCGCCGTTTTGATGCTACCAGCCCAACCACCACCTATGGCCCAGCTATCCTGGACGTAGCCTCCCAGGAATTGAATATCGTACCCGCCGGTATTGATCTTCCAAAGGCCG
>JASBTH010000611.1 GCA_030148525.1 Saprospiraceae bacterium
GGGAAATACCCTGCGCAGGACAAACAAATACCCTGTCCGATTCGGTATCTTTCGGTCAAATAATTGGTCATATGGCAATGGGTATTCGGCTTTTTCTCCCCTGGCTTCTCCTCCTCTTTTTGGTTGGTAGCGCTTTCGCGCAAAAGATAGAGCGCTTCGGCCAGGTACTCACCTTTCAGGTGAAAACGGAGCTGCAATCGGATAGCTTTCCGGCTCTGGTTACTAATAAAGACTGGGCTGGCGGTCGCATCATTTCTCTGGAAAGTAACAGCAATTACGGCCAGACAAAGACCAGCGGAGTTCGTCGCGGCTGGGCCTTTTTTCTGCAACCCAATGGCGCCCTGGGTTGGAACCTAGGAAATGAAAAACAACGGGTCGATTACCTACCAACCGCACGAAGACAGATTAATGATGGCCGCTGGCACGAGATAACCTGTCTGTTCGATCTCGATCAGGAGTCTATGTGGATGTGGCTCGATGATGAGCACCTGACTACGTATAACCTCAAGGGGATGAATATCGACTCCGCCATGATTCGGTTAGGGGTCCAGATAAGCAACAAAGCCGAAATACAAATTCGCAAACTCCGCTGGGATACCCGACATCGCGAGCGATGGAAACTGGACAATTCCGTTGATTCTATCAACCTTGTTAACTGGAATATCTGGCATGGCGGACGCCACAACGGCGGTCAGGACGGTGTGCGTGATGTCATCCGCATTCTGAGCGAACAGGATCCCGATATTATTTGCTTACAAGAGACCTACGGATCGGGTCCCATTATGGCCGATTCGCTGAACATGATCTTCTATTCAATCAGTTCGAATTTGTCGATACTATCGCGCTACCCCATTCTGCGCTTGTACAATCACGGTTGGGATTCGTTTCGCTTTGGCGGGGCCAGCATACAGGTTGGCCAGGAGCAGGCGATTGCTGTTTTTGATGTTTGGCTGCACTACTTACCCAATACGGATCAGATGCTCAAAGAGCAAATGCCCATGGGTGATTTTATGGCCGCCGAGATGCGTACCCGGGGCCGTGAAATGCTGTTGGTACACAAGGCGATCAGGCAATTGGGGCTCGATCCATCGGTGCCGCGCATCATTGCGGGGGATTTTAACAGTGGCTCTCATCTGGATTGGACTGCCCGAACTGCCCGTCGGCACGGCAACCAGGTCGTTCCCTGGCCGGCAAGTCGTACTATGGCCCGCGAAGGTTATCAGGACGTATGGCGCACTGTGCATCCCGATGAAGTAACAGAACCGGGATACACCTGGTCGCCCCGTTTCCGGGATCAACTCCAGTATCGCATCGATTATATTTATACCGACCGGCAGAACTGGAGCTACCTGGCCAGTACCATTCAGGGCTACGAACTCGGGGCAAAATGGCCTTCCGATCACGCAATGGTGACGGCCAGTCTGAAATTATCCAGTCCGGTAAGACCGTAAAAAACAATAACCATGAGTTCTAAAAAGAAAACGAATAACAAGCCGACCGGAGAAGCTGGAGATGTGCCTTTTTTCCGGCGCCCCACCAAAATGGTGCTGATCATTTTCACCAGCCTGTGGGCTCTGGCAACCTTCCTTATTTTGGCGGCAGCCACCAATGCCTTCACGGAACCCTTATTTCCGGTAAGCACGCGCTTTTACATACTGTTCGCTCTGGTGCTATATAACACCTGGGCCGTATTCGCCCTGTATCGCAACTACTTCATCCACCAGCGAACACTGCGAGACGAAGAGGCTGCCAAGTCGCCGAAAAAAGGGAAAAAAACGTGAAGTTGGGGCCTAGTTGATTGATAAAGAGCGGAGTGTCACTATCTCCCGCTATTTAAACTCCTGGATATTGGTCGAAATACTGAAGTGGTTTTGCCCACCTGCCAGATGGTAGGTATGTCGCCCGTAATCAATGCGGAACCGATTTACTTTGAAGCCCACACCGAAGCTGAAGCCCGCCAGGCTACCGTAGCTATCGACGCTGAGTTCGCGCCGGATCAGGTGGTTGTAACCAACTCGTAAGCGGAAGTTATCAGCTGCTCCCAGCAGTAGCTCCCCATTGAAGATAAAGTGCCGGAATAGGTTGTCGAGCACCTCGTTCTGGGTGCCGTCAGTGGTTTGTTCTTGTCCCAGAAATATGGTTCCCTGCTCAGCATTTGGGTCGTCGTACAAAATATTCCACCGCTGGAGATTGTGATAGATAATGGAGAATCGAAAAGGCAGGTAGCGGAGGCGTTTGCTTATTCCGGCCTGAATCTCAAATGGCATAGGCTCGCGGTTCACCCCGTCGTAGGTCGATAGCTGGCGTCCCATATTCTGAAAGACCATGGTAAAGGTTAGCAGGCTACTGGTGTCGCGGTACACGATACCGGCATCGGCGGCCACTCCAAAGGAGCCATAGCGATCAAAACGCGAACTGATGGCCCGAAGGTTAACCCCCAGGGTTAGGCGATCTTCAAAGGTACGAGCGGCACCAACCGTAAAGGCGTATTCTCCCGCTGAGAAAGTTCCCTCCTGCTGAAACAGAGCGTTGGTACGCTGGAAATCGCCATAACTGATGTACCGCAAACTGCCGTGTACGGTCAGATCCGGCGCTTCCAGGTACTGGCCATAGGCTGCATACCCGTGCGAGATACCATCAACATGAAAGCTGTGGCTGAGTCCGATCTGCTGGTGCATAGCTGGGTTGAGCAGGGCCGGATTTGTGGCCGCCAGGTTTATGTCATCATCCTGAACGGTGATCAGGCTACCACCCAATGCCGAAACCCTCGCACTCGCAGGTAATTGCAGGAAGGAATAGACCTGTCGGCCACCGATCTGAGCGTGGCTGGTCACAAAACCAAGGAAGCACAATAAGAGCGTAAGGGATGATTTCATGGTCGTGTATTAGCGCTGGGGTTCGCCGGAAGCTGCTGTCCAGGTAGTGCGGCACAGGCCGCGCTCGCAATTCATGGATTTGATGAGCTCACCCTCTTCATTATAAAAAAGGAGTTCACCGTGCTCGTTGTCACCGTCGAGGTAAGTACCCTTCACCTCAACGGCACCACTTTTAAAATATTCCGTAAAGGGACCATTCTCGAGATTATCTTCGAAGGTGACCTCTTCAAATAGTTCTCCCGTTTCGTAATATCCTTTCCAGATACCCTCCATGCGGTTATTGACGTATTCCCCTTGCAATTCAAGGTTACCATTGCGGTAATACAGTTGGTAGGTGCCGTGAAATAAGCCATCTTCGTAGTGCTCGACGATCTGGATACTACCGTCGGGATAATAGAGTTTGCGTTCTCCCTGTAGTGTTCCATCTTCAAAGTGAGCCTCTTCCAACAGGGTATCCGTGGCACTGTAGCGCAGGTAAGGGCCGTTCTGTTCGCCTGATTCCTTATTGACAAAGAATACTTCCCGTTCGCCGAAATCACCTTCCCGGGACACCTTGCGGGTACCCGGAGGTCCTTCGGGGCCTGATTGGCAGGAAGTGAGGGCTATTAACAGCACAATGATGATGGAGAAATGCTTCATGGTCTATATCCGAATTCGATACTGAAACGAAGGTAAGATACGAGCATTGCCCGGAAGATCAATATTAAACCTAAGGCCGGGCATTGGGCTTCCTTCACTCTGCGAAATGGTCCATACCAACCTCCCGGAAAAAAAGATCCGGCCATACTGCGAACAGTATAGCCGGATGCTGGTGTCGTGTTTATCCGATAGAAGTGTTCAACTAAGCCTGTTCCAATACGGGTTTTTTGCCGACAGGCATGCGGCCGATACTCTCGTAATAAAATCCGTGATCAGCCATGATTTCCCGATCGTACAGATTGCGACCATCGAAGATGACATCGTGGACCATCAGTTCTTTCATAACCGCGAAACTTGGCGTGCGGAACACACTCCATTCAGTAGCTATAAGCAAGGCATGGGATTCGATCAGGGCCTCGTATTGATCTTCACAGAAGGTGATCTGGTCACCGTATATTGCTTTTACATTTTCCATAGCTTCCGGGTCGAAGGCGCGAATCCTGGCACCGGCATTCAGTAGCTCGTCGATGATGTACAAAGCGGGTGCTTCCCGGATATCATCGGTATTGGGTTTGAAGGCTAGTCCCCAAATGGTAACGGTAATGCCTTCCAGGTTTCCACCAAAAAAGTTGACCAGTCGCTTACCAAGGCCAACGCGTTGTTTGTCGTTCACATCCAATACGGAGTTGAGAATCTGGAAGTCGTAATCGTATTCTCCGGCAGTGCGGGCCAGGGCCTGTACGTCTTTAGGAAAGCAAGAGCCTCCGAAACCAATGCCCGGGAACAGAAACCGCTTTCCAATGCGGGTATCGCTGCCCATACCCTTGCGTACCATGTCTACATCGGCACCAACGCGTTCGCACAGGTTGGCGATCTCGTTCATGAAGGTGATCCGGGTAGCCAGGTAGGAGTTGGCGGCGTATTTGGTCATTTCGGCCGAACGCTCATCCATGAAGAGGATGGGATTGCCCTGA
>JASBTH010000612.1 GCA_030148525.1 Saprospiraceae bacterium
AGGTTTGAGGTTTGAGGTTTGAGGTGTGAGGTATGCCTCCTTCGTTGAAGCTTCGGCGGTCAGGGAGGTTTGAGGTGTTCAACTCATCGAAAGAATTAGGAGACAGGTTGCGAATGTAGATACTACCGGTGTCTCGTATGGTGCCGGTAGTTTTTTTATGGGAAATAAGCCAGCCGAGACTGTTTATTGCTACCGGTCCGGCTGACAATCCCGGCCGACGTACCTGGCAGGTTCAGGACCTGATCGGCAAAATGATTATTTCAGCGTTGTAAAGTCACGCTCCACGCCCCACGCTCCACGCCCGACGCTGATGGGGGCAAAACCAAGCAACCCCGCTTCCCTGAAGTCCCTTTATTCTCTCCAGTCCCAAAAGGTCCCTACTGCACCACCAACGTCTTACTGACCACGCCTTCATCGGTGATGAGTCGCACCACGTACAACCCGGACGGCAGATCACCCACGTATAGGTCAATGTCGTACCGGCCCGGATCCCGTTTTTGCGAAAGCAATAGCGAACGAACGGGACGACCCTGCAGATCGTACAAAGTCAACTGACATGTCTGTTCACTGGCCAGTGCCAGGCGGACCGTGGCCAGGTCAATGGCCGGATTAGGCTGAATACGCAGGTCGTGATGAGCGTCTGCCTGGACGGAAGTCGGCGGCAAATAGGTGCCAATGACCGGCTGTTCAGCATTCGCCTGCGGGCGACAGGGACGAATACGGGCGAGGAAGCGGGATCCCGGTCTGGCGTGAAATCCAGGTTCCAGGATGATCACCTCACCGGCCTCGTAGCGCGTGTCCAGGCCGGGGGGGATCTTGCCACTAGCCAGAATGCCGCGCTGGGCAAAGGCATTGCGGTGCCCTTGCTGGCGTCCGCGAAACGCGTGGTCCCGGGGATGTTCTTCACAAATGACTTCGTCGGCACAGGCCAGTCCGGAGGTGTCGCGAACCATTATGTTCAGTCGGATGGTCGTACTGTTCCCGTGCACATCGGTAGCCCGGATATTCCGTTTCTTAGGTCCGATCATGGTGCAATCGAACTGGAAACCCACCGTGTCGAAGGTGAGCGGGCCACAGGCATCGTAGAACAGATCGGCCAGATCGGTAGAGTCGATCCTAATGTCACCCATGGGACGGAGGACCACATCCATGTCGGCAGCCATTACGGTAGGGGCGATAGTATCCAGCACGGTAACCTGAGAAACACAGGAGGCCGTATCTC
Organism: Saprospiraceae bacterium; assembly: GCA_030148525.1. Taxonomy (GTDB): domain Bacteria; phylum Bacteroidota; class Bacteroidia; order Chitinophagales; family Saprospiraceae; genus DT-110. The sequence continues at coordinate 1,223 of JASBTH010000612.1, forward strand.
CATTTCCGGTAAGTATGGTAAGACGAACCGGATGGGTGCCCACATCGTCGCAATCAAAGGTATACCAGTCGAGGCTGCGATCAATAATTCCGCAATTATCGAGGCTATTGTCCTCCAGATCTGCCGGTGCAAGGTTGGCCTGTCCCAGTGCATCCAGGTACACGGTGGTATCCCGGCAACTTACCTGCGGATCGATGGGGTCAATGACCGTGACGTGCGCAATACAAGTTCCGATATTGCCTCCGGCGTCGGCCACCTGCAATTGTACCTCATTAACCCCTAAATCGTCACAGGTAAACAGGTCTTGTGATAAGCCCATCTCCATGATGCCGCAATTATCGGTGCTGCCGTCGTTGATCAGGAGTGGATTGATATAGGCACCACCGCCCAAACCAAGGTAGACCGAAGTGTCCCGACAGCGGGCAATAGGAGTTATGGAATCCCTGACCGTTACGGTGCTTTCGCAAAAAGAGGAATTCGACTCCAGATCGGTTACCGTCAGGGTGACTAATTGTGGCCCCAGATCGCTACAGGTGAAGGTGTCCCGGTTCAGCTCACGCGTGGCAATGCCGCAGGCATCGGGTCCGGAGGCATCGATCTCATCAATGGTCAGGACGGCTATGCCCGCCGTATCGAGGTACACGGCGGTGTTCCGGCAGGTGGCCATCGGGGTAATCGTATCGATGACCGATAGGGTAGCGGAGCATTCGGCTATAGTACCACCGGCATCGGCTATTTGCATGGTGACCACCAGCGTACCTACATCCTCACAGGTTACCTGGCTGGGCAGGCTGACCCGTTCGACGATGCGACAGTTGTCGGTGCTTCCTCCATCCATAATATTCGCGGGAAGTGGTAATATGCCGGAGACTGGTAAATAGACGGTGGTATCCCGGCAAATGGCCACCGGGTTGATGGTATCCCGCACGGTTATCTGACTTGTACAGGTTCCGATGTTCCCGCCACCATCCGCTACCTGCAATTGAATGGCCGTGACGCCCAGGTCATCACAGCCGAGCAAATCCCGGTCCAGGCCCCATTCGAGGATACTGCAATTATCCGTGCTGCCATTCTCCAGCATAGCGGGTGTTAGTAGCGCCGTGCCGGAGGCATCCAGGTATACCAGGGTGTCCCGGCAGCGGGCAACAGGGGTAATCGTATCCAGGACCTGTACGGTACTTTGACACGAAGAGGTATTACTGTCCGGGTCCATGATAGTAAGTGTTACCAACTGAGGCCCCCGGTCCGCACACTGAAAGACATCGCGGTCCAGCTCACGACTTAGTATACCACAGGCATCCGGTCCCGACGCATCAATTAATACGGGGTCAAGCATAGCCATCCCTTGCTGATCCAGATAGATGGAGGTATCCCTGCATCGCGCTTGCGGTGTAATTGTATCCTGTATGGTTACCATACCAGAGCATGCACTTCCATTACCGTAGGTGTCGTCCACCCCCATAGTTAATGTCAGTTCTCCAACGTCGGCACAGGTAACGCGGGACCGGGACAGTCCGTACGCTCCAATACCACAGTTATCACTACTCCCCGCATCAAGCAGGTTGTCAGGTAAATCCAGCACCCCGGATGCGGGGAGGTACAATACGGTATCCCTGCATCTTGCGATCGGTGCTAAGGTGTCGAGGAGTACTACTTTTGACTGGCAGGTTGCTATATTCCCCCCGGCATCGGCAACCTGCAGGGTAATGAGTGCAGTATCTCCGTCGGCGCAAGTAACCACATCCTGATCCACGGCCCACTCCGTCAGGGCGCATTGATCAAAGCTACCTGCATCGATCATTTCGGGGGTAATCATACCCTGGCCCAGGCCATCGAGGATAACAAAGGTATCCCGGCAAATAGCGGTGGGAGTGATGGTATCACGTATGCTTATTATGCTTTCGCAAAAAGAGGTATTGCCCCGGGTATCCTCAATCTGCAGTTGTACGGATTGGTTGCCAAGGTCTGCACAGCTAAATCCTCCACTAGCTACGCTTCGGTTGGCGATACCACAATTATCAGTGCTACCCGCATCGATGGAGGCGGTCAGTAGCGTAGCTTCTCCGGACTCATCCAGATACAGGGTGACGTCGGCACATTGTGCCAGTGGCGGAAACGTATCTTGCAATACGACCTGTGCCAGGCAATTGCGTGAGCGGTCGGATTGATCAGTGACCGTCAGGGTAAGCAGCAGGGTGTCGGGATCGGAGCAATCAAAGACTGTTTGGGACAGTGTCTGCCCGGCTATTCCGCAGGCATCCGAGGCACTGAGCAGAAGGTCGCCGGCGGTCAGGGTGGCTTGCCCCAGGTGATCGAGCATCAGTACCGTATCACGGCAGGTAATAACGGGACGCACCGTGTCGACTACGTGAATGGTGGTTTCACAGCTACCCGTATTCCCGGCTTTGTCCGTAGCGGTCAGGGTAATGGTATGAAGACCTTTTTGACTGCAGTCAAAAGAGGTTTGTGAGAGGCTGTAGGAGTTGATCCCGCAGGCTTCTTCCGGCGCGTTTAGCAAGTCAGCCGGTTGGATAGTGACTTGCCCACTGGTATTCAGGTGGATGGTCTTGAAGTCGGCACAAACCGGATCGGGCGGGGTTTGGTCCACGATGGTTACCCGGGCGTGGCAGGTGTCGGTTTGTTGGCCATCGTAGGCCGTCAGAACGACCATCGTGGATCCGATATCGGTGCATTCGAAAACCGACTGACTCAGGTTAAGGTCTACCGAACCGCAATTATCGGACGATCCCAGGTCGATATCCGCAGTCGATAGGGTGGCGGCACCTTCCGCGTCGAGCACCAGGGTGTGATCCTGGCAGCGGGCCACCGGAGGCTCCGTATCACCTATCGTGATGGTAACCGATTCGCAAGGGGCTGTATCGGCACAGTAGCCTTCAGCCCGCACGTAAAAGGTGGTGGTGGCGGTAGGGAAAACCACGTAGGAGTCACCGGTCGTTTGGCCGTGCCGGATCCCGCCGCAGGTCTGGGCGTAGATCACCCAGTGATCGGCGTCGTTCAGGTCGCCGTCGATCGATAGGGTAACGGCCTGAACACCACTGCAAAACTGGGTCTGACTGGCGGTCAGACTTCGCAGTGCCGGAGCGGTGCAACCCGTGATGGCAAAATCATCGACAAAAGCGTGGGGGCCAAAACCGGAATTAAAGATAAACTCAAAGAGCACGTCTTTATCGCCGAATCGGGCGTTATCCAGTCTGATGGATTCAGTCACGAAATCACTATCGGCCGGTGGTGTATAGTTTTGGGCGTTGGGACTATCAAAAGCTGCTCCCGTCAGGTTGATCAGGGTATCCCAGGTACCCTCGTGGATGGGGCGCGCCCGCAGAATAAGCTGGTCATCGGGGTAACTGGATATGTATTTGTGGGCCCAACGAAAGGAGACCTGTGCATCGGCAGGTACGGCGACCGGTTGTGTTTTGGCGAAAGCCGACTGGTCGGGCCATATCCAGAAACTGGCTTCCAGGTAATCGTTATTTGCCTGGACGACCTGGGCATCGCCGCCCTCCAGGTCCCAGCAAAATGGTGCCCAATGGTCGAATGATTCCTGATAGGGGTAGCTGGCCGTGGCGCACAGGGTGGTAAAGTGGGCTGCACGAACAAAGGAGGTGTCACCGTTTTCGCATACTACCTGCAAGTGTACCGTGTAATCGGTGCCGGGCTCCAGATTGGGAAGGGTAACGGTGGTATTCGTCGATTGAATGGTAGTCGATTGATCCGGAAAACCCGATTTAGGACCGAAGGTGATCAGGTAGGAGTCGTCGGATGTCTGTGTATTTTCAATTTGGAGGGTTGCTGATGTCTGAGCGACCTGCTCCAGATTCATGGTCACCTCGGTCAGGCAGGATGAGGGGTTGAGAATGGCTTCCAGTGCAGCCAGCGCATTAACGCGTCCGTAGCCCAGCTGTTCGTTCCAGGTTCCGTTGGGGTAACTGGCATTGGTGGAATAGGTATACCCACCGGTTTTGTCGGCGGTTGATTCCAGGTAGAAGCGCGCTTGCTCGGCATTTAGGTTTGGATCAGCTGATAAGATAAGGGCCATTACCCCGGCGGCATTGGGGCATGCCGACGACGTACCATTGAAGGTATTAGTGTAGTCGCCGCCGTTGTAGCCATTCCCACCCGCGATATCGGTGGTAGGAATTTTTACGCCCGGCGCGCCCACGTCGATGGCCGTACCGTAATTGGCGCCCCACCAGTATTCCCCATCGCAGGAGTTGGGATTCTTGCGTTCGCCGCACATGCTGGTGGCCGCTACGGCGATCACGTCGTTTAGCGATGCGGGATAGCTAACCACGTTGTTATTGCTATTACCGCTGGCAAAGAGTACCGGTGCTCCCAGTCCGCCGCGTCCGTTGCTGACGGAGTTGGCAATGGCACTGGTGATCAGACTAGAGGAACTTCCGCCTCCCCAGCTATTGCTCAGCACATCGGCCCCGCCCTGATTCCATGCCCAGTTGATGCAATTGGCGATGGTGGAGCTGGAGGTGACCCAGTAACCACCGCTGGAGTAGGCGATGCGCACGGGAATGATCTTGCAGTTGGGGGCGACTCCGGCTACGCCCAGGTTGTTGTTGGCTACGGCCGCGACAATACCCGCGCAGGCAGTACCGTGGGCGTCGTCGTTTTGGGCGTCGCCGGCTGTCTGTCCGAAGCCATCGAATCCCGGTAACAGATTATCGACCAGGTCGGGATGGTCGAGGTCCACCCCTTCGTCGAGGATCGCCACCTTGATATCGGAGCTGCCCTGGGTGTAGTTCCAGGCGTCGGTCACCTGCATATCTTCGTTAGGGGTACCATTGTACTGCAGGGAAGTTCCGTCGTTTTGCAGGGCCCACTGGCGATTGAAGTTGGGGTCATTGGCCGACAGACGGGGTATGCGCTTGATCATGTTGGGCTCGAGGAAACGATAGAGGCCGTTATCGGTCTGGCTGTTTACGTAAGATAGCACCGCGTGTCCTTCGCGGGCGGGGGAGGTCAGGATGGTGGCAGCCCCCATGGTAGGGGAGAGGCGGGCTTGCAGGCCGTCGCGTGTCCATTGGGAGAGCAGATAGAGATCGGATATCCCGGGTTGTGACTGGGCATACAGATCGGGTAGTGGAAATTCGAGGGTTCCATCGGGGGTGTAGAGGCCCCGGGTGAGGTAGGTTATTTCGGGTAGTGCGAGGAGTGAGGCGTGCGCTTTTGGCCAGTCGCTGGCTGATCGCAGGGTAACGAACCATCCGCCGAGCAGCTCTTGGTAGGCGACGGTATCGGCAATAGGCAGTATGCCGCTCTCGTTGAGCAGGGTTTCTTGCTGAGTTGCGGTCAGGCTATCGGCGAACTGCAGGAAGAGTTCGTCGGCTGCTTCGGAGAAGGCATTGGTTTGTCCGTCGAGCGTAAGTATTGTGGGCATGGGCGGTATTTGCCCGTGCAGGGAAGTGTTCCACGCAAAAAAAAGCATCAGCGCTAAAAGGCGCGACGTGCGGATTGTCGGTCTGTTCATCGATTACGATTTGGCACAGGACCGGGCGTTGGTTAGGCTGGGAGGGACGCTGAGCAGCGGCGTGTATGGTCGTCGGGGCGGCCGTTTCGTTGCTTCGAAGTGGAATGGTGTTTAAAGATACTAACTTTTGGTATTGTGTGCACGATTTGGTACGGGAATTTTTGGGGACGGTTGCGTGGCTACGGGCTTACGCCCGTCGGGATAATAAGGTCGCCCCTGACGGGGCTTGGTTGTGTGCCGGGCGGCACGGTGTGTTTTTGACGGGCTGTCGCCCGTCGGGATAATAAGGTCGCCCCTACGGGGCTCGGTGGTGTGCCGGGCGGCACGGTGTATTTTTGACGGGCTGTCGCCCGCGAGAATAGAAGATAGGTCGCCCCTGACGGGGCTCATCAGTGTTTTTATCGCCACTTTCGGCTAGTTGGTGGGCTGATTCTTTTTTGGGCAGTGAGGTCGCCCCTGACGGGGCTTAGTTGTAGCTTCATCCGGACGGATTTCGGCGCACGGTGAGCAGGGGCTTTAGGGTAGGTCGGGCTTTGGGGGTCTTTTGTTTATTGTAAAAATGGCAGGTGATTGCTCATAAGCATCAAAGGTGCTGTGGCCAGTGCCGTCAGACACGACCTTTTTCGTGACCGGAATAAGATCACGCCCATTATGACGGGTATTCAATTTCGGGATTGGAATTACAATGGGTCGTGAAACAAATATTGCTCGTCGTAATTCACCCCGTGTTTGGTGAGCAGGTTTATGTATTCTTTTCGAAAGGGCACTTTGGCATGGTGAATCTCCTGCCGTTGGATGTAGGCGCAGACGTTGGGGATGGCCTCGCGGCTGTAGGAGAAAACGCCGTAACCGGTTTGCCAACGAAACGGACGGGGCAGATCGATCTCTTGATTGGCCCAGCGCGACGAGTTGGCTTTTGCCACACGCATCACATCGGCTACCGACAATGCAGGTCTTAAGCTAAAAAAGAGGTGAACATGATCAGCCACACCATTTACAGCGAGTGCCTTACAACCCGTTTGATTGATAAAATACCCGAGAATGGCCATCATATCGGATCGCCAGTGGGGTTGGATCATCGCTTGCCGGTATTTTACGGCGAAGACACATTGGACATAGAGTTGAGCATAGCTGTTTGGCATAGAGGTAAGTTGACGAATTCTTCGGGCTGTCGCCAGACAGTTGGACGGGAAAAGTAGGTGAGCAGATGGGGGTGGTTTTCAGGAGTAGATGTTGGTATTGTGGTGACGATGAGTGGGTTGTGGGGTGAATTAACGGGCTTACGCCCGTTTGAACAGATAGGTCGCCCCTGACGGGGCTTGGTGGTGTGGCTGGCGCCACGCTGGTCTGTTGCGGGCTTACGCCCACATATTTTTTAGGTCGCCCCTGACGGGGCTCGGTGGTATGGCTGGCACCTTCGTCCGTACGGACTTCGGCGTCCGGAGGACGGGGCTTGGTGGTGTGGCTGGCGCCACGCTGGTCTGTTGCGGGCTTACGCCCACATATTCTTCAGGACGCCCCTGGCGGGGCTCGGAGGTATGGCAATCGGCACGGAGTATTTTTGACGTGCTTATGCCCGTCTTAACAAAGAGGTTGCGGCTCACGGGGCTTGGATCCGGTGCCGGGGAGTGGTACGGCTGATTGCTGACGGTATTAGGACTTTTGGGACAGGTAGGTTGCCTCCGGCGCCTACATCCGTACGGACGTAGGCGCAGGGGAACGGGGTGGTGGGGTTTATTTGATTGCGCCGGAATACGCCGGTGCAATCAAATACCATTCAGGCGAACAGGCCCTCCTGTTCGTAGCTGATGTGTTCATCCGAATGCAAGAGCGGGCGGATCCGGGCGACAAAATCCGGGTATTTACCTGCGGGGCTGCAGCCCTTGAGCATGCCGAGGTAGACTTTTCGCTGCGGCCCTTTGAGGCGCTCGAATACCCAGGCCAGCTGGAACTGCTCGAATTCATCGAGGTCGTAGTCGAGAATACTTCGCACCACCGCGACCGATTCCACATAGGTAAACGCCTTGGGCAGCACCTTCATCAGGATATCCTCCTCGTGCTTGAGGTGGTCCCGGTGCTGAGCAATCCATTCACTCATTGCGTTCTTGACCTGCGGCAGGTTTGAGCGGTTTTCGGGTAGATCATCCATCAGGCTGGTCAGGTGGTCAAAGGCGTGGTGTTCGGCTTCGTGTTCTTCCGAAAAGGCGTCGGTCAGGTTGGGCCGTTTCTCTTCCAGGGGCGGATAAAAGGCGTTATCCTCCTGATTGGCGTGCAACGCAATGACCCGCTTTACCTCTTCGAATGTGGCCTTCAATGAACCAGCATTGGCAGCGGATAGATCCTTATTTAGTTCTTCTAATTGGTTTAATCCGGAGCGGATGGCCTCGTGGGTCAGCCGCATAATGCTGAATGGTTGACAGGTTGACATGATAGGTTGAATTTATATACTGTTTCGGTGGAAAAAGAGGGTGGCATATGGATGATGATCATTCTTTTTTTCAGGTTTTTGGTTCAAGGTCCTCGCCTGCACTGGGCATACGCCCGTATGGGTTTCGGCGGGCATGCACGGCCCAAGGTCCAAGGTTCAAGGACCACTTTTAGGTCCGGAAAAAGGCAGCATGGGTGCTTCGAAAGCATATGGGCCTTTTCCGTCGACTGAAAGGTTAGTATGCAGTCCAATGTAGCATCACTCGTCGCTACAGCGCCTTTCCTACTACTGAGTTCCGACCTCCATGGCCGCCGAAGCCCGAACGGGCGAAGGCGTGCCGATTTCCGCCCCCTTATTCCACGGCAGACGGGCGATACCCACTCGTAAGTAGCATTTGTCAATAATGGCGGTGATGGTTAGTCCCAGACAAAGGATGATCGGAATGACCAGAAAGTAATCCGACGCCCAGTGGTACCCGATTAGGAAAAGGCCCAGCAGGATGCCCAGTAAAAACCGGAACTGGCGATCCACACTCCAAATATTTTCAGGTGTTTCCAGGGCAATGTCCTCCAGGTGTCGATCGAGCACGAACACCCGGGTAATCCCATGTTTGTGGAGTTTCCGCGCTATCTCGTTTGCCCGGTCCCCCGTCTGGCAGACCAGGAAGATGGCCTGTTGCCGGTAGGCACGGTAGTCGGTCACCGAAAAACGGGTGGAGGGGTGATTGACGGCTCCGGGCAGGTGCCCGTCCTTGAATTCGGCCGGCTCCCGTACGTCGATGATGATGCCCTCGCCACGTTGTTGTCTGGCGCGGGCTTCGGTAAGAGATATTTGTTTAGCTCTGTATTCGGCAGTAATGAAAGTCATGGTATGGTACAATTAAATGATCGTAAACGATTAGACATGTGGGATCGAATCCGGACCCCTTTAATCTCAGCCTCAGTCTAAACCTCAGCCTAAGTCTCAGCCTTCCCCGTCCTCTGTAGCGCAGGGAAAGCGGCCAGCCTTCAATCATCCAGCCATCACGGCCTTGCCAATCAAATAAACCAGTGGAAAAAAGCTCAGGCAGGCGATGGCGATAATTGCCTGTCGCGCATTCGTTTTTGTTTGAGCAGATGTTTCTGTTGACGGCTGAATGGTGATTGATTGTTTCATGGTGGTGTTTTTTATGGTTGTTTGTTTTTGCAAATGGTACGCTACAAAGGTGGGGGTAGCGGGGCGGTAAAAGCTGGACATGATTGGGTAAAAGGTGGACAGGCCGGGGGGATATTCCCTCGGGCTTGCGCCCGAGAGAACAGATAGGTCGCCCCTGACGGGGCTTGGTGGTGTGGCTGGCGCCACGCTGGTCTGTTGCGGGCTTACGCCCACATATTCTTCAGGACGCCCCTGACGGGGCTCGGAGGTATGGCAATCGGCACGGAGTATTTTTGACGTGCTTATGCCCGTCTGAACAGAGAGGTTGCGGCTCACGGGGCTTGGTGGTGTGTGGCTATCGGCAAGTGTTGGTTGCATATGGAGTTGCGCGGGCTAATTTGATAGATCGCCCCTGGCACCTTCGTCCGTACGGACTTCGACGTCCGGAGACCGGGGCTCAGGTACGACCTTTATTCGCGCCCAACAGATAAGCGCGGTTATCATACCGGATGAGTTCATTATGAAAAGGACATGAAACAGGACCAGGGGATACAATAGCTCAGCAAAAGATTCCCCGTATTGGATGGGCAACATGCTAACATCGAGATACCTACTACCCCGTACCGGGAGCTTGGTTCTTGACTCCCTGTGTTCTGCTAAACCACCTCAGCCCAACCTCCCATTTTATTACGTACTTTATGCACCTCTAAAAACAACTTCCATGACCTATACTTCCCTGTCGCGTTCATTATACGGACTTCAGTACATCTTCTTCACCTGCTGTTTCATCTTCACTTTTTTTGGCTGCAGCCAACCCGAGC
>JASBTH010000613.1 GCA_030148525.1 Saprospiraceae bacterium
GTCATCAGAGGCCGCTGGCAATGATTGAAATAGATCATGATCAGTACCATACATGCGAAGTGTTGAATTCGTTTCATACGCCTAATATAGGTACTTGCCCGCTTTTTTATATCTTCATCGGCCGTCACATTAAAACCTGACTCATGGCCACAAACCGCAAAAAATGGTACGACTACATTCCCCATCCGGTCGTCCTTTTGTTTGGCATTATCGTTTTAACGGCAATCCTATCCTACATTATTCCGGCCGGTTTATACGAACGAGTGATGGTCGACGGTCGGGAACGGGTGGTGCCGGGCTCATACGAAACTATTGCCGCCACCCCATTAGGTATCCTGGATATGTTCCGGGCTATCCCACTGGGTTTCAAGGCTGCCTCCGAAATTATTTTCGTGGTTTTAGCCAGTGGCATTATGTTTGGTATACTCGAAAAATCGGGGATGGTCGAAAATACAGTGGGTACGATTGTCCGGAAAATGGGAACTCGCCGACAATTTGTACTCATCGCCTGCATGACCTATCTCTACGGACTGCTGGGCGTGATGATCGGCTATGAGAACAATATTGCTATGGTGCCCATCGCTGCCGTCATGACGCTCGCCCTGGGAGGTGACCTGGTACTGGCCGCAGGTATTTCAGTCGGAGCCATTACCGTGGGCTTTGGTCTTTCACCCATCAATCCGTATACCGTAGGGGTCGGGCATAAGATTGCTGAAATGCCCCTCTTTAGCGGGGCGGGGCTGCGAACGGCCTTGTGTTTCGTCGGCCTCACCCTATTAGCCTGGTACAACATACGGTACTTCAAACGCATCAAAAAAGATCCGAATCGCAGTCTGGGGCAGGGGCTTGACCAAGAGGGTCTGCAACTATCGCGTCCACTCGAAACCTATGCGATTTCCCGTAATAATGCCTGGGTAGGTGGCATCTTCTTGCTCGGCATTTCCATCATGCTCTTCGGCATTTTCCGCTACGGTTGGTACATTAACGAAATCTCCGCCATCTTCCTGATGATCAGTATTCTTGCCGGGTTAGCTGCCCGAATGAGCGGTAGCGAATTGAGCGAAACGGCCTTGCGTTCCATTGCAGTGGTCGCTCCCGGCGCCTTCATGGTGGGGTATGCTACCTCCATTCGGGAGGCAATGGAGATGGCTAATATCAGTGATACCATAGCCCATAACCTGGCCCTGGCCCTGGAAGGACTTCCCTTGTACTCCTCGGCAGTCTGTATGTCTTTGTCCCAGTCAGTCATTAATCTGTTTATTCCCTCCGGCAGTGGACAGGCCCTGGCCACCTTACCCATTATGATCCCGCTCGGAGAACTGTTGGGCCTTACCCGCCAGTCGACCATCCTCGCCTTTCAGATCGGCGATGGGGTCACCAATTTATTCAATCCGTCCCTGGGCGGATTAATTGCTATGCTCAGTATGTGCCGGGTACCCTTCGATCGCTGGTTGCGGTTTATTTTTCCGTTGGTACTCATCATTTTGCTGATGGGCTGGGTTTTCCTGGTATTCAGTGTATCCATTAATTGGGGGCCGATTTAATTTCTTATGCTTTCGCAAAAAAACAAATGATAATGTCTGCAGCTTCGATTCTCGAAAAATTAGTGTCCTTCCCGGTGCTGGGAGGACAATCCAATCTGGCTATCATAGAATACATTCAATCGCTGCTCGACCAGTATGGTGTTACTTACCATCTCGTCCCTGATGAAACGGGCCAAAAAGCCTCTCTTCATTGCCGCATCGGTCCTCCGGTCGATGGTGGCGTTATTCTTTCGGGCCATACCGATGTAGTCCCTACCGAAGGTCAGGAGTGGACTACCGATCCCTTTCGGCTGACCGATGGTGGCGATGGCAAACTCTATGGCCGGGGCTCCTGCGACATGAAAGGATTCATAGCTTGTTGCCTGGCGGCCCTGCCCGATCTGGTGGCAGCCGATCTGAAACGCCCCGTTTATTTTGCTTTTTCCTACGACGAAGAAATTGGTTGCCTGGCCGGTCCCGCTCTGGCCGCTGCTATCCGTGACGACTACGAGGAATCCCCGGCATATGCCATCATCGGAGAGCCCTCCCGTATGCAACCTATTACCGGGCAAAAGGGAATTTGTGTATTCGATACTACTGTACACGGTTCAGCTGGTCACAGTAGCCGTATTCGCACGGAAGTGAGCGCCATACACGAGGCCGCCCGATTGATAGGCTGGTTGGAACAGAAAATGCAGTCACTACTGGATGCCGGGCACCGCGATGATCGCTTCGAACCTAATCATACCAGCCTGCACTGTGGCATCTTTCAGGGCGGTATTGCGCCCAATGTAATTGCCGACCGCTGCACCTTCACCTGGGATGTACGCGCTATTCCCGGTGATGATACCGAAAAAATATACCAGGAGTTCTTGTCGTATTGCCAGGAACGGGAAAAGGCACTAAAAAAGCGTTTCCCCGGAACGCGCATCGTCACCCGCAAACACCACCCCATCGTGCCCACACTGGATACCCCTGACGAACTGGCCGTGGTTAATTTCATTAAAGAAATCGCTCAGCGCAACGATCTGGGGGCCGTATCCTACGCCGCTGAAGCCGGACAGTTTGCCGAGGCCGGTTTCCAATCCGTCATTTGCGGTCCCGGCGATATCGCCCAGGCTCACCGCGCTAACGAGTTCATCGAGGTGGATCAACTGAAGCAAGGTGTGGCCTTTCAAAAACGGCTCATCCAACACCTTTGCTAATAGGTGCGTCGAGCGTGGTGCGTGAATCACAATCAATAAAGTGGTAGAAAACATGGGTATTGTCTCACATATCACCACCGCTGAAGCTGTGGCCTGATCCACTTGGGTAACCCCACCGTGGACCGTAAGCCGTGGACCATGGACCATGGACCTTCAAACCGTGAACCTTGGCCCGTGAACCGTGAACCGTCTAAAAAGCCACATTCGCCGCCAGGATAAAATTCCTGCCCGGTCCCGATAGTCCGGAACTATACGGGCGGTACCGCTGATCAGTTATATTCTCTAATCCGCCACTGAGGGAAAAAGACTCGCTTACCTGGTATTGTGCCTTTACATTAAGGGTATACCAGGCGGGAGCATAATTACGCCCCTGGTCATCCTTGGCGTATATCTCGTCCTTACTGCGCTCCTCCATCGAAAGATCCTCGAACGACCGCTCTCCCTGGAATTGCACGTAGGTCTGAAGGAGCAGTGGCCCCGCCTCATACATCAAGCGGCTTACGCCAAAAAACGGAGCAGCGTGACGCGAGGGACTCACCGAACCATCATCCAGCTCTTCTTCGCCGTGTTGCATATTCAAATTAGACCGGAATGCGAATCCGCGTGGCAGATCGATATTCAGTCCGAATTGCAATCCGTAGACTTTGGCTTTGGCAGCATTTTGAATGGCCTGGACCTGGCTCACTATTCCGTCGTACAGGATGCTATCCTGTCCGTTAATGGTAAAATTCCGACGGGCCATGGCGTTTTGCAAAGAGGTATAATAGGCAGTAATATCCAGGTTGACACTACGTCCGATGGTGGTTGCCACGCCCAAATCCAGGTTGTATGCCTGTTCGGCTTCCAGATCGGTATTCGGCACGACCACGGCCCCCGGTTCTGAGTCAAAGATCTTACCCACATCATCTACGTTTGGTGCCCGAAAGGCCGTACCCGCGTTCACTCGGATAACCCACTTACCCGAGGGACGAAAAACGGTTCCCAGACTACCGGTCAGGGCATTGTTGGCCAGGCTAGCCTCCTCAAAGGGAAGGGGAAAAAACTCCTGATTATCGCGAAAATCAGCGTCCAGCGAAAAGCGGTTATACCGGACTCCAGCCTGGACCGTCCATTGTTTGGACCAACGGAATTCATTATTCACGTAGGCAGCCAACGAGCGCCAGGTAGCATCGGGATAGCGGGAGGATGTACCCGCTACGATACCCTGAACGATATCTTCCGACATACCACTCGACTGGACATCATTTTGTACGTACTCCAAACCGTAGAACAGCAAATTGCGCTCTCCCGTGTTTTTGATAAAATCCAGGTTCAGGGAATAAGCGTTTACCTCCTCTGTTCGAGTGCGGCGTTCGGGTTGGTTAAAATCCCGATCGATCCGGCTCTCTTCGAATGCCTGGTGCGCCAGGCTAAGCTGGACATCATCATAGAAGGGGGAATTACCGCGGTACTCAATCTTCAGGTGGTTCATCATCCACATTTGGGGCCCGTATTTCCATTCTGCGTAGCGTGGATTGCCATTACGGGTGCGATTGTGGCGGTCGTAGCGCCCGTAGGGTGTTGTTTCGGAAAAGTGGAAACCGTACTCCAGGTTCCATTCGTCATTGGGTCGGAAACGCACCTTTTGGAGAATATTGACCTGATCGTAGGCCGAAGGTATTTGCAGGAGTGGATCTTCCTGAGTGGCTATCTCGTCCACGCCACTAAGCCGGCGCACATGAATGGGTTTCACGTAGTCGTCGGGGCCGTGTTGCCCCTGGCGCAGATGGCCGTATTGCCAGGAACTCAGACTGGTACTAAACGCCCATTTTTCCCAACCTACGTTCACATCCAGATGACCGGTTTGCTCGCGATTGGCGGAGGCGTAGCGTCCGGTAGCAGAGCCCGTAACCAATGGCGTATCCGATCCCGATACCTTGGGCTGTATGGTCTGAAAACTCATTACCCCGCCAATGGCATCACTACCATAGATTACCGAACCGGGACCGAACAACACTTCGGTCTGCTCTATGGCAAAGGGGTCCAGGTTGATCACATTCTGGATATTGCCTCCCCGGAAGATAGCCGTATTCATGCGTACCCCGTCAATAGTATATAAAAGCCTGTTAGTGGCAAATCCCCGGATCATGGGGCTGCCACCACCCTGTTGGCTTTTTTGAATGAAGACCTCCCCGGTAAGGCCCAGCAGGTCGGCAGCTGTTTGTGGATTTTGTAACTGGACGGTCTCCGGATCAACCGACCGGATGCGGGCAGCAACCCGATTCCGGTCCTGTTCCCAACGAGTCGCCGACACCACTACCTGATCTAATTCGATATTCGTGCTGATCATCTTTACCTGAAAGTCATAGGCCCGCAGTTCATCGAGGGTCAGACTAAGTGTCTCATAACCGATACGTCGAAATTCAAGACTAACATCAGGTTGTACATTGGGCATATCAACCGCCCCTTCTTCATCTGATACACCTGACCAGCTTTGATCGGTCGTTTGGATGGTGACAAAAGAAAGTGGCTCCCGGGTATCCGCATCAATAATTTGTATTCGTTGCCCCGATGCGATGAACCACCCGCTCATCAGTATCAGGGATAATAGTAAGCGTAGCATATGTATCATTTTATCAAATGCGTATACAGATACATACACCATTCCCCGTTAACGGAAAAGGCGAATGAACTAACGACATTTGATTCATTCATTAAATGGACTGATCCAACCTTATTGATAAATGCGAGGTCGGGATACAATTGGGTTCGCTTCCCCGTTTCCCGGCCAGTGCTGTTACAGAGAGGAGTAGGTAGGAGGGCGCCAACAGTGGGGCTCATGCCCCAGTGGTAATTGATTCTGAACAAATAAAAGAGCTTCATCCCTGTCCTTATTGGGGAAAAGCACCCTTATGCCACCTTCAGGGACCAACCAAACCTGAACGTATTGCATGAGCCAGGCCAATGGCAGGGATGAGTCGGCAGGAGAATCA
>JASBTH010000616.1 GCA_030148525.1 Saprospiraceae bacterium
TGGTGAGAACAAACTGCGTGGTAAGAAACGCTGGAAAAGTAAATTGTCGTTTGACAGTTTAAATATACGAAAAAAGTTACTATGGGTTACGGGTATTTTATCTGAAAAAATAATTTTTATTTCATAAATGCAAAAACGTCTTATTTGCACATAATTACAAATAAGACGTTTTTATATGTATTTAGTGTTTTTCAACAATACCGCCTGAGTGGATGTCTAGTTCTTGGTTAAGTGAATATTCCCGAAGGTGATTTTGACACTAATGTTGGGGTAAAACTCACTGCTGGGCTTAAATCGTACCCGCTGTAAACCCGTTTCGGGCTCCTCCAACACAAAAGGACCCTGACCGGGATACTCGATCCTGCCGTTTTTGGCACTCAACTCGTAACTGAAGGCCTGCAAGTTCACATTGTGCAGGTATACTTCTGATTTATCGGCCTCCAGTTTCAAGTCTAGCAAGCCCTCCGAAGCAAAAAGGTCAATTACTCCGTATTTGGCATTGATATCGTAACTGCCACGCATTTCGCGCAGCAAAATATCTGATCGATTAGCCATAATGCTGATGTTCCCGTCCAGACGTTCGCCAACAATATCACCGTAGCGTGTCTGCAGATCGATCATGCCTGCTACATTCGTTAACCCGATTTTACTGAACTGGCTATTCACGCGCAGTGATTTGGTGAGGGAACTGGCTTCCACCAGGCCGTAGGTGTTCTTTGTATAAACGGGACAATTCGGTGGCACTTGAATGCGGTAAATAGCACGTATCTGCGACTCCGGTTTGGGGGCGCTTTCCGGTACCTTCAGGTAGTTTCGCAGATATATCTTATTCTTAACCCTGCGCACCAGGTACTGCATATGGTCCAAATCCCTGCGGGCAACGGCTTCGTCCGGATGCCGCGCAATTAACTCTAATTGTACCACAATTCCGGGTCCCTCCGACGCCTCAATGTATACTTCAGCCCGTTCACCCTCAATATTTAGTTCATAACCTTCGTCAAAGCCAAAGGTCTTATCGATCTGCTTGGTGACAACCTGAACGGTTTCCTGCCCCAAAACAGGTGGTATGCCCCAACCTATCAGAGTGACAATCCCGATCGATGAAATAAACCTTCCAAAAGTCATATTTAAATCTGTTGTGCCATCCGTTTTAAAATCTTGGCTCGTTCCCGTTCGATATCAGCTAATTGATTGATCATTTGCGCATCGCGTCCGTAGCGGTCCATGGCAGATTTCAGGTCCCGACGATCCTGGCTGAGTTCCTGGTATTCCTCCAGCCAGTTCCGCTCACTGCGATCGGGAAAGCTATTCAGGTAATTCTGATACAATTGTACCACCTCCGCCACTGCTACCTCCTCGGTATCCCAGTCGGACACCAAAAGGGTAGGGTCTGCCATCTCCTGGTCCACGGAAACCGTTATCGGCAGTGCGGAAAAAGTTGATCGCCACTGGTAAATCCCCACCGCCATTATCAGTATAAGCAGCGAAGCGGCTACCTGCACCGAGGGACGTCGCCATAAGGGTCGATGCAAGGCTCCTGGCTTTTCCAAATCACTGGCTATGGAGTTCCAAAGGTGATCCGGGGCAGGGTGCACTGGTAATTCCCGGGCCGCTTTCGACATCTGATCGAATTGGTCAGCTTCCGCTAAATGCTGTTCAATATCAACCCACAGGCCTTCCGGTGCACTGTGCACCGGAAGGGAGCGAATGGCAGCCTCGAGAGTAGCTTTGTTTTTCTCCGTTTCCATTAGTGCATGGCATTTATCAGTTCTCGTAATTTTTTCTTGGCGTAAAAGAGCTGAGACTTGGACGTCCCCACCGAAATCCCCAGCAATTGGGCAACCTCCTTGTGGGTATACCCTTCCACTTCCACCAATACGAATACCATCCGGTATCCTTCCGGTAGGTTTCCAATGGCTCGTTCCAGATATTCCGTGTCGAGGCGGGTGCCCCAATCCACGTATCCACTACGGTGATGGTCCTGAATCTCTTCGAAGCGCGGTTGCCGTTTTACCTTACTGAGTGCCGTTCGCACAATGATGGTTTTAATCCAGGCTCCCAGGGTGGATTCTCTACGAAACTTGTGCAGATTGCGAAAGACTTTGACAAACCCTTCCTGTAGCACATCATTAGCCAGCTCACCCTCATTCATTACCCGGTAAGCAAGCGTATACATGGCATCCTTGTAGCGCTGGTACAATTCGCGTTGGGCGAGGCGGTCGTTTGCCAAACAGCCTTCAATTAGTTCCGTTTCGGTCATTCGAATCTCTGTAGTGGGCATCGGCTGCAGCTCCGTTTGTTTTTTGTTAAGGAGCAGCAAGCGATCTGATTGGTTGTATCGTCGCGTGGAAAATAGGCATTTTGCGAGCCATGCTTTATAGGCTTTCGCCAAAAAGTGGAACTCCAATATGTCAATTCCCTGAAATTGACCGTTATACCTGCTCTATTTAAATTTAAGTTGAGGCTGAGGTCTTTTTTAATCCTCAACTCATACTCTTGTCAGTAAGAGTTGCTGCGGCCGAAGAAGGATCAGCGCACCACCTCAAACCTGACCTCAAACCCCAAACCTCAAACCTAGAACCTGTAACATGTTTATCCGTTAAACAGGGTACCCCCTTTTAGTGAAGACAATAACAAAAAATGAGATTGGATATTCCCCCTTACAACTCCAGGCTGGTCCTGGTGCCAATCCTGTGTTTCCTGACGATCATTGTTGCCGCCCAGTCACCTCCTGACCTTGGCATCAAACTGGAATGGTCGGCCGGGTACAATGGTATGGCCGACGTGGAAACAGCCTTTAACCAGGCCCGCCGGGCTGAGGAAGACCGGTTCGGTCTGCCTAATGGTATATTGGGTGACCTCAGTCTTCCCGATGGGTTTGAGAACTGGACAGCCCCCGAGAAGGTACTCTACCTGGTCAATGCCGAGCGGATTTGCCGCGGTGGCGTGGATTACGATGGCTCGGGACACCTGCCACCGGTAATGGGTAAACCCTTATCGGCCATCGAAAACCATTTATCAGCAATAGCTCAGGATCACGCCGATTGGCTGGTTGCCAATAACCGTTTTTCCCATACGGGAGCTAATGGTAAAAGTAGCTTCGACCGGGTGGATGATGATCCTGTTTTAGGCTCCTGCCACGAGTTTATGTCGTACGGAGAAAATTTGTATATCGCCGGCAACTCCGCATCCTCCAATCCTTTGGTGGCCGAAAGAGCCGTATTCAGCTGGATCTACAGCAGTGATGGGCACCGTCGCGGTTGCCTCATTCAATCGTCGAATCAGTACTGGGCCACCGGTTACTACGATAATCAGGGGGAGTCAGGAGAAGAGGGCTTTATTGGTGTGGCCACAGCCGGGGCCAACAACGGCAACTACAACCCCTTCAATTGGGGGTTCGTGGACCGGGCCGACGTGATC
>JASBTH010000618.1 GCA_030148525.1 Saprospiraceae bacterium
AGGAAACCCGCCGTGAGTTGAAGGAAATGCGGTGGTACTATATGACGCTTCAGGCTGAGAATATGTACAAAAGCCGCCGGTCCGAAATGGCCAATAACGTTAAAGATCTGGGCTTGGAACCCCTGAATGATAAACCAAAGAAAATCATCGCCAAAAAAGAGCGAGAGTAATTATGGACATTAAGAACGAAGTACTCTATCGGGTCTATTTCTTATTGTTCGGTATCATCATACCGCTCTCTCTCATATTGTTATATCGCACCATTTATATTTCAGTCTGGGAAGGTGATGACTGGCGTGCAGTCGGGGAGGATAATTACGTTAAATACAAGGAGGTGGAAGCCGACCGGGGGAATATCTTCTCCGAAGACGGAAGCGTCCTGGCAACTTCTATTCCCTATTTCGATATCTACTTCGATCCCGTAGCTCCCACTGACAAAGACTTTGAGGAAAACCTGGATTCCCTGGCCTATTGCCTGGCCACGTTCATCGATCCCTCCTATACGGTTGGTGGGTACCGGGACCGGCTGATTCGCCTGCGCCAGGATTCCACCGACCGGCACGTGCTGATCAAACGCAAGGTTTCCTATTCCGAAAAACGCAAGATCGAATCGTACCCGCTATTCAACCTCGGCCAGTTCCGGGGTGGTTTCATCGCCGAGCGACGCAGTGATCGCCGTCGGCCCTTCGGTCTCCTGGCCCAACGCACGATCGGTTACGTGCGTGATGGAGCTAAGGATGTAGGACTGGAAGGTTATTTCAATGATTATCTCGGCGGTGAACCGGGAGGGCAGTTCATGATTTGCGTTGACACACGACGGGACCTTTGGATGCCGCTCGACGATTTGTCGGCCATTGACCCCAAGAGCGGCGACGATGTGCACACCACAATTGATGTGAATCTCCAGGATATTGTTGAAAATGCGCTTTTGCGGGCCATGAATTACCACAAGGCCGATTGGGGTACGGCCATTATGATGGATGTGGAAACCGGTGCGGTACGGTCCATTGCCAACCTTGGCAAGTATAGCGACACCTACTGGGAAACCTACAATCACGCCGTGGGATCGGGGGTGGAACCGGGCTCCACTTTCAAGACCGCATCCATGCTGGCTTTACTGGAAGATGGTCACGTAAACCTGACCGACACGGTCTTTATAAATAAAGGAATAGGGAATTTTTACGAAGAAACCATGCGGGATGCTTCTTCGGAAAGCTATACCCTGGATACGGTATCTGCCCGCCGCGCTTTTGAGATCAGCTCCAACGTGGGAATCGCCAAATTGGTAAACAAGCATTACGGAGTACCCACCGAAGCCAACCAGGAAAAAGCAGCCGGTCAGTTCATCGAGCGATTGAAGAGTTTTAACCTGCACCTGCCCACCGAGATTGAAATTGCCGGGGAGGCAAGTCCTTTTATTAAGGAGGCCTACAATAGCGACGATCAATGGAGTGGTACTACACTACCCTGGATGTCGATCGGCTACGAGCTGAAGATATCTCCCCTGCAACTACTCACCTTTTATAATGCAATAGCCAACGACGGGCGAATGATGAAGCCCTATCTGGTCGATCGCATCGAACGGTACGGGGAGACCATTGAGCAATTTAAGCCAACTGTTATTAAGCGCAAACTCGCATCAGATGAATCCGTCAATCAGATGCAATCCTTACTTCGTGGGGTGGTGGATAGCGGTACGGCTGTAAAATTAGCTACTCCCGAGTACGATTTTGCCGGCAAGACCGGTACGGCGCAGATCAATTATACACGTATTTCGGATCGCACCCTGATCGGCGGATATCAGGCTTCCTTTGCGGGGTATTTCCCGGCCGACGACCCTAAGTACAGTGTGATTGTGGTTATAAATAATCCACGGGAGCACGGCTTTTACGGTGGTGATGTAGCCGGGCCTGTTTTCAGGGAGATAGCCGACCGGACCATGGCTACGCGCATCGACCTGCACCAGGCGCTGAATACACAACCCAAACCACTGTTGACAGAGAATCAATTGCCGGGGTTTGATGTGGGAGCACCGGAAGACATGACTAAGGTTTTGACGTATCTGGATTTGACTTTAGATGGTGTTGTCGGGACTGACCTGGCAATGATCCGGCCGAGTTCGGATACCCTGAAATTATACGAGCGCAACATCCCCGAGGGCCGCGTACCGGCCGTAACGGGAATGGGGCTGCGCGAAGCATTATTTGTTTTGGAGAACCTGGGTTTGAAAGTCGAGGTAGACGGGTACGGTAAAGTCACTCGCCAATCGATCAAACCAGGAACACCCGTGCGCGGGCAAACCATTCGGTTATACCTGCGACTCTAAACGAAGTATGCATGCGCTTAAAAAAAATGCTGGCAGCTATCACTCCTCTAAACGTAGCAGGAGATATTGATTTTGACATAACGAAGATTTGTTTCGATTCCAGAGAAGTGATCCCGGGAGCCCTTTTTGTGGCACAACGTGGAACACAGGTCGATGGCCATAACTATCTGCAACAGGCCCTCCAGGCCGGTGCAAAAGCAGTGGTCGTTGAAGCCTGGCCGGAGACATTGGATGCCGGAGAAGTTACCGTCATAACGGTGGCTGATACCAAACCAGTACTGGGCCGGCTTGCTGATCATTGGTACCAGCACCCCTCCCGTCATCTGCGGGTAGTGGGCGTTACCGGAACCAACGGCAAGACGACCACCGTCACGCTGATGTACGATCTGCTGACTGCTTTGGGGTATAAATGCGGACTGATCTCCACCATACGCAACCGGGTAGGTTCTGCGGAGGTGGAGGCGACCCATACCACTCCCGATGCACTGCAGATTCAGGCATTACTGGCGGATATGGTGGAGGCAGGATGCGACTACGTTTTTATGGAAGTCAGCTCGCACGCCGTACATCAGGAACGAATCGCCGGATTGGATTTCGCGGGTGCTATTTTTACGAATATCACCCACGATCACCTGGATTACCACGGAACCTTTGCCAATTATCTGGCAGCTAAGAAGGCCTTTTTTGATGGCCTTTCGGCAAAAGCATTCGCCCTGGTGAATGTGGATGATCGGCGGGGAAATGTCATGGTGCAGAATACCAGGGCATCCGTCTATCGGTATAGCTTGCGCAAAATGGCTGACTTCCGGGGGCGGATCCTGGAAAACAGCATTAACGGCTTGCACCTGGTGCTGGACGAAACGGAGGTAATCACGCGCCTGATCGGTGCTTTCAATGCGTACAACGCGTTGGCAGCCTATGCAGCCGCCCGCCTTCTGGGACTGGATGCAGTAGAAGTGCTGACCAGCCTGAGCGGATTAAAAGCAGCCGAGGGCCGTTTTGATGCCCTGCACGCTCCGGATAAGGATTTGACGGCGATCGTGGATTATGCCCATACGCCCGATGCCCTGGAAAAGATACTGACTACGCTTCAGGAAGTTCGATCCGGGCAATCCCAGATCCTGACGGTAGTAGGGTGTGGCGGAGACCGGGATAAAACCAAGCGGCCTAAAATGGCGGCCGTAGCCTCCGGGTTGAGTGATCAGGTAATTCTGACCTCCGATAATCCGCGTACGGAAGATCCGTTGAGTATCATCCGGGATATGGAGGCAGGTATACCGGCCGAAAAACGGTCAACAGTGCTCTCGATCGCCGATCGCCGGCAAGCAATACGCACGGCCTGTCGGATTGCCCGGGCAGGAGACATAATACTCGTGGCCGGAAAAGGG
>JASBTH010000619.1 GCA_030148525.1 Saprospiraceae bacterium
GTACTCACATCGTCGAGGTAATCGGTGAACAAGTGGCGTGCACTCAATTCGAAATTGAGACTCCACTCGTAGTTCAGGTCAACCTTGACTCCGATGCCATAATTCATGCCTGCCTGAACGGTGTAATACTCCTCCCCCTGAAATTGGCCTTCGGTTCCCAACGGACGCAGTTCGTAGTATTCGCCATCCAGCTCTGCTTCCGGATTAAAGGAAAAGACGGACAGGCCCGCGAACACGTAAGGCGTAAAAAACTCGTCTTTGCTACCGTGGGTGTACGGTAAAAAGTTGAATTCGATTCCCGTTGACACATCGAGGATCTGCGACCGGAAACTAAGGTTTCGTGCGCGCTCGAAGGCGTTGCGCGAATCGGCATCGTCGGCTTCCACCATACCGTAATTACCGGTGAAACGGACGGCAATGCGCTTATTGAAGTTAAAGCGAGCCGCCAGGCCTCCGGCGAGGTTGGGCTTGCTGAGGTTGTAGTTGGTGTTGAGATCACCAAAGTAGTAAGACACGCCGGCCCAGGCACCTGCTTCCCAGCCTCGCTGCGCGAGCGCAGGGGACATCAGAAGAAGGGCTGTTAGAATAATCCATATCGTTTGCTTCACAAATCCCTGTGTTTGTCGTTGGCTGCAAAAGTACGCGTATTAAACGACAAAAGACTGCAGGTATTGTTAGCGAAGGTCACTCCCGCTTAAAGTCGACCGGGTCCGCTTCGGAAATGAGGATTGGCCATTGCTTAGCTATGCTCCGTTGCCGGGGTTTTGATAATTCATCGAAGTACAGGCCGTGTTTCTTTTGCGCCGCCTGGTCGCGAATTTGCCGATAACCCGCTTTGAGTGCATCGTATACCACTAAGTAGGCTTCGTACGAGGTCGACCGATCACATTGGAGAGAGACCACGGCCTTGCGCGGGTTAATAGCGAGGTCAGATCGTACCTGAGTACTCTGTAACCTAAGTAACTTTGATTTATGGCTGTGCCTTTCGGCAAAATACCTCGTTGCTCGTCGGTCTCGTCCGCACGGATGCTCCCTCCTCGCGCCTTGTCTTTTACCAAAATGCCCTACCCATATTTTCAAATAACTTAGATTACAGAGTACTGAGGATTAATAACGAATTCCTGCAGGCGTTGGGCCAGCACCTTCACCGGGATTTGTGTATCTTCTACGAGTAATTGGTCTTGTGCGTTTAGCCTTACTACGAGCAGATTGCGATCCGCTATTTGGGGCGGTTTTGTAACGCCATCGTAGGGTGGTAGCTGCACGAGCAATCCCTGTTCCTGAACAATAGTAGTGGTCACCAGAAAGAAAATGAGCAGTAAAAAGGCAATGTCAGCCATAGATCCGGCCTGAACGGTGGGTGTCTGCCGCTTTTTAGTTCGATTAGCCATTTTGAATGGTTTTGGTGGATAATGGTAGCAGCTTTCGACATCCTGGTAGATGTCGCTGTTCACCGTTTTGGCGGGTACTTTCCTCACGTAACTAATCAGATACACACCTTGAAGCATTTTTTTAACCGCTGGCGAGCCCTTTGGAATCCACCCAGTTTTCACGGGTGGGGACGCAGGCGCAATTATTTTGAAGGTTGGTACCTCAAAGTTGTCACTGCCGATCTCGGACAAGCACTGGCGGTCATTCCCGGTATTTCCTACGAAGCCTCCGGGGAGGGTAAGGCGTTTGTCCAGGTAATGGATGGTACCGGCCATACCAGCTTGTACTACGAGTTTCCGGTTGCTGATTTTCGTCCCGAAGCTGATTGCTTTGCGGTGCGGGTAGGTTCCCATCTTTTCTCGGAGTCGCAGTTACGGGTGGACCTTCCGGAGTTGCAGTTGGATGTGCGAATGCACGGTCATATCGGCTGGCCCCGTTCGAGAGGAGCTCCCGGTATTATGGGCTGGTACAGTTTTGTGCCGTTTATGGAGTGCTACCACGATGTGATTGCCATGCATTGTCAACTTAGCGGTAGCGGGCAACTTTATCAGACTGCATTGGATTTTAACGGAGGTCGCGGTTATGTGGAAAAAGACTGGGGAACCTCTTTTCCTTCCAGCTGGATCTGGATGCAAAGCAATCATTTTCCGGATTATGCTGGGCAGCCGGTATCGCTTTTTGCTTCGGTAGCAAATATTCCCTGGTTGGGCCGGTATTTCATAGGCTATATTGCGGGATTTTTGTGGCGGGGCAAGGTGTACCGCTTTGCGACCTACCTTGGTTCGAGGCGCCGCACCAGAACCTCTGATAATCAGGTCGAACTCTCTTTTCAGTCGGCCACTCACGAGTTGACCATCAGTGCTCATCAGGCAAGGGGTGTGGATCTCCGTTCACCATTGAGTGGATCCATGACGGGCAAGGTGAATGAAAGCCTGGAAGCACGTATCGAGGTGACATTCTGCGACCGACGGGGCAATTGTCTGTACCATGGAGCGGCTTTTCCGGCCGGCTTGGAGGTGGCTGGGGATGATGGCTTGTTGCAGGCACCCGATTGGACACGATAGATTGGTCGTTTTCCCGCTGATACTGGTCGGATTTTCACCAAATAGCAGATCATTGTGTGGAAAATGGCGTTAATACTATATATTATGGTGTACATAGCCTCTGGCAGGCTTTCGCCAAAAAGCGACTGAAGATGGATTTTAAGACCGTTATTCAACGATATAAAGACCGGTTCACGGAGAGCCGGTTCTGGAAGTTTATTGAACGCCGGAGTCGAAGCTTCGGGCAGGGCACGATTTATTCGGCTCTGTTATTATTTTACGCGTACAAGCGCAAGGATACACCGGGATGGGCCAAACGCATTGTCCTGGGTACACTGGGCTATTTCCTGTATCCATTGGATGCAGTACCTGACCTCTCCCCCCTTATCGGCTACACGGACGACATTGGCATTTTGAGTTTCGGTTTGGTGACTATTGCTGCTTACGTAAACCAGGACGTAAAAGATCAGGCCCGCAAGCATTTGCAAAAATGGTTTAAGGAAACGGACGAGGATGCCATACAGTCCGTGGATAAGCGTTTGTAGGTAAACATTTGAGGGCCCATAGGGTATGAACCTGTATCTAAGCTTCTACCTAAACGTTAGCCTCCCCTCCAAAAAGGCAGATTTTCAGTCTTTTGTATGAATACAGTCAGAAGCTACCCCTTCGTATTGCCTAGTTAATATTGGGGCGTTCTTTGTAGTGAAACCCACCTTTTTTGCACCTTTGCGGATGCAACGACAAGCTCATGAAATACGATCCTATCCCTTCCCAGTTTTTTGTGCGTAACCGCAAGCGCTTTATGCGTAAGATGCAGCCCGACAGCCTGGCTGTATTTTACAGTAACGACCAGGTATATCGCAGTGGAGATACAACCTTCCCTTACAAACAAAACGAAGGACTGTTTTATCTGTCTGGCCTTGATCAGCCGGAGACGGTACTGGTGATGTTCCCGGATTGTGTAAAGGACGGTTTTCAGGAAGTGGTTTTCATTCGTAAGTCCAACGCTTTTTCCCAGCGGTGGGAAGGAGGGGGACTTACCCTGGAAGATGCCCGGGATCAGTCGGGGATTGCTAAGGTATTTTGGATAGACGATCTGGATCGTATTCTGCACGAGCTTATTTTACTTTCCAAGCGTATTTACGTCAATATTCCCGAACACGAAGGGCGCCGGCATTACCAGGGCGACGCCAATGCTCGTATGGCCCGCAAGCTGATGGATAGCTATCCTGCCCATAAATTCCATCGTTCCCAACCCATTTTGCGTAAGCTGGCGATGATCAAAACACCGGAAGAGATCGGGTTGATCGAGCGGGCTATACAAATCACAGGCAAGGCTTTTGACAGGGTTCTGGAGGTGTTGCGGCCAGGTATGGGGGAGTACGAACTGGAGGCAGAGCTTACCTATATGCTTTTGAAAAACAGGGCGAACGGGCATGCGTATCCCCCCATTGTGGCCAGCGGGCCCCGCAGTTGCATTTTGCACTATCAGGATAATAGCCAGGTTTGCCAGGCAGGTGATGTAGTACTGATGGACTTTGGTGCGGAGTACGCACACTATGCATCCGATGTATCGCGGGTAATTCCGGTAAATGAGCAGTTTACCGATCGTCAGCGTACTATATATAATGGTGTATACCAGATGCTGGAGCGCATTAAGCCGTTACTGGTCCCCGGGAAAACACTGGAGGAATACCACCAGGAGGTTGGTAAGGTAGCGGAGGATGTGTTATTGGAAATGGAATTACTCTCCCCGTCAGATGTTGCCAGGCAGTCAGCTAGTTATCCGGCATACAAGAAATATTTTATGCATGCTGCTTCGCATCACATTGGGATGCAGGTACACGATCCCGCTAACCGTTACGAACCTATCCAGGCAGGAATGGTGCTCACCTGTGAGCCGGGAATTTATCTTCCGGCGGAAGAATTGGGCATTCGATTGGAGAATATGGTGTTGGTGACCGATGCGGGCCCGGTAGACTTGACAAAAAATATTCCATTTAACCTGGAAGAAATAGAAGAGAAGCGGCATAGTTATGCCATTACGTAATAAAAACGAGGTAAATCTAATTTTTTTTGATATAGGTCTTTCTAATATGCTATAAAACAGCTAACTTGCATAACAATGTTTTGACATCCTTACCCACCGAATT
Source organism: Saprospiraceae bacterium (assembly GCA_030148525.1). Lineage (GTDB taxonomy): Bacteria > Bacteroidota > Bacteroidia > Chitinophagales > Saprospiraceae > DT-110. Next base: position 4,628 of record JASBTH010000619.1, read on the forward strand.
TCATCTACAGCAATATACGCAGAGCCAAAGCCTTGCGTGCGTTCTTCGTATTACCACTTTAGTACTAATTCAAGCGGACTAAAACTCAAAGTTTTAGGTATTTTTGCCAAAAGTTCTACGCATTTTGCTGGTTTCTCATTTTCATGTGCTAAATTTAGGGCGCTTTCAGATTAGCCGATGTAGACGACCAACCTGCATATTGCTTTAAATTTATGAAAACCGGTTAATCAAGCACGACCTTTAAAACGACGACACAGACGACATAAAAGTTATTATCATAATCTTATTCGTTAACCTAACTTCTTTCTAAACAAATCTTAATCTTATGGGAAAAACGAACTCTACTTTCGTTCGTCCAGTGAGCTGGGTTGCTAGCCTGCTCGTCTTGGCGTTCATGTTCGTGGCTCAGACATCCTTCGCCCAGACGGGTGATTGCGGTTGTCAGGACCAAGTGAATGTGACCCTCGGCGAAGACTGCACATTTGAGCTCACACTTGCCCAGGTTGGCGCGGGAGACTGCGAGGGCCAGGGCTACCGCGTTGTGGTGAATGACCGCAACCCTGGAAACGGCGCTACTGTTGATTGCGCTGGACTTTACACTTACGGCATCTTTGATGACAACGATGATCTGGTTTGCTGGGGCGAGGTACTCGCTGAAGACAAGACAGCTCCCGTTGTAGAAGACCACTATGAAA
>JASBTH010000001.1 GCA_030148525.1 Saprospiraceae bacterium
ATTCAGTTGTTTAGCAATGCTTAGCCTGTCAACCTCACGTTTAATTACAAATCACCCCGTTGGGGGCGAAGGGTGATTTCTTCTACTACTGCTGAAGGAGCCAATTCCCAGGCCTTCAGTACAATTTGTCCAATATCTTGGGGTTGCATCAGCCGATCCTTTGGCAATTCCACCCCCTCCCAGGTATTCGACCATGTTTGTCCCGGTAAGATAGCTGTGACGCTGATACCGCGGTCTTTGGTTTCGGATCGCAGGCTGCGCGTCAGGCTGAGCAGCGCACTTTTAGTTGCCGAGTAGGCGGCACTACCCGCCTGTGGGTGAACGGAAGCCACCGAGCAGATATTAATGACGTGCCCGCTTCCGCGCTCGATCATCCCGGGCACGATACCCCGCATCAGATCGTAGGGTCCTGCGACATTAACGGCCCACATATACGCCAGATCATCGGCTGCATCTAATAGCGCTGCCGGCTTGTAGACGCCCGCATTGTTGATCAGCAGATCCCAGGGAATGGTATCCAGTTCGGCAATAGCCTTTTCCCGCTCTGCCCTGCTACCCAAATCTACCGGATAGAACGGAAAGGTACGGTTCGGATATTGCTGCAGGAGTTTTTCCTGAAAACGGACCAGGTCTGACCGGTTTCGCGCCAGTAAGCCAACATCAAAACCAGCCCCGGCCAGGGCTTCTGAAATAGAACGCCCCATTCCTTTGGTAGCTCCGGTAACCAGGGCACGAAATTGACTCATATGGATGGTTTATTCATCATGGACAGATGGAAGGGTCGCAAGTTATTTATTGTTTCCATTCAACTCTTAATTCAAGTGGATTGTTGAGTCTAGTCAGCAGTAAAGAAGGAAAGGGTGTATTTCCGTTTTACCCTTAATTCAGCTACTTTTGCGGGGCCTTCTCGCCGTGCCGCTCTGGTGGGGTTGTGAACAACCGGAATATCGCCTATATGATAATCGTAACGTTTTTAGAATCTTTTGGCCGGTACCTGCAAATGCTGGGCACCGCATTTTCCCGACCGGAAAAAGTCTCCATGTACTACAAGGAGACCATGCGGCAAATGAATGATATCGGGGTGGGGTCTCTGATTATCGTCGCTCTGATATCCCTGTTTATTGGTGCCGTTACTGCTGTTCAATTTGCCTACCAACTCGATGGGACCCTGGTACCGGTCTACTACATCGGCTACATTGTCCGGGACAGTACCATCATTGAATTGGCCCCCACGATCACCTGCCTGGTACTCGCCGGTAAGGTAGGGTCAAACATGGCGGCTGAGCTGGGCGGAATGCGGCAAAAGGAGCACATTGACGCCATGGAGATCATGGGTGTTAATACGGCCGCCTACCTCATTATGCCTCGCCTGGTGGCAGCGCTTATTGTCATCCCCATGCTGGTCGCCATAGCGGCATTCGTTAGCATCATCGGCGGATATATTGCAACGGTTCCGGCGGGGTATATGTCGAGCGAAGAATACGTACAGGGGGTTCGCAGCTTCTTCGAAGCTAATAATGTATTTATGATGTTCGTCAAGTCGGTCACCTTTGCCTTCCTGCTGACGAGTGTATCCTGTTTTCAGGGATACTACGTACAAGGGGGTAGCATTGAACTGGGTAAGGCCAGTACTAATGCCGTGGTCTTCAGCGATATATTGATCCTGATTGCCGATTATATCATCGCCATTTTGCTCACCTAAGCCAACCGTTTATGATACGCACCGAAGAACTGTATAAATCTTTTGGGGAAACCGAAGTGCTTAAGGGAATTTCTACCGAATTCTATCAGGGCAAAACCAACCTGATCATTGGCCGGAGCGGAGCTGGAAAAACGGTACTACTCAAATGCCTGGTGGGGCTGATTCGTCCTACGCAAGGAAAGATTTTCTATAGTGACACGGCCTTTTCCCAGCTGGATAAAAAGCAGATCAAAGCCATCCGAATGGAAGTGGGTATGCTGTTTCAGGGATCCGCCCTGTTCGACTCCATGACGGTAGAGGAAAATGTGCGCTTCCCACTCGACATGTTCACCAACATGACCCGTAAGGAAAAACTGAACCGGGTCAATGAAACACTGGAGCGGGTCGAACTGACCGGGGTGAACGACCGCTACCCTTCCGAAACCAGTGGAGGTATGCAAAAACGGGTAGGTATTGCCCGCGCCATTGTCATGCAACCGAAATACCTGTTCTGCGATGAACCCAACTCCGGCCTCGATCCCAAAACGGCTATTCTGATCGACGAGTTGATCCTGGATATTACCAAAGACCAAAACATCACAACGGTGATTAACACCCACGATATGAACTCTGTCATGGAGATCGGGGACAATATCATTCTACTGCACCACGGGCATGTTGCCTGGCGGGGAACCAACGCCGAAGTATTGGAAAGTGACAATGAAATTTTGCAGAATTTCATTTTCGCATCTCCCTTTTTGCAAAAGCTACGCAAAAATGCGCTGGAAAATCTATAGGCTGGTACTTGGAGTTTTTACAAAAAGCCTGTAGTTTTGCGTGGCTTTAAGCAAAGGACTTAAAGTTCACTTGAACGTGTCGGAACAGCTTTACTTTGGATCCCTTTTGCCCGGGTGCTGGAATTGGTAGACAGGCATGGTTGAGGGCCATGTGTCCGTTAGGGCGTGCGGGTTCGACTCCCGCCTCGGGCACTCTACCACCAAAGTGAACTGTTGACACGTTCTTTTTTTTGCCCTGATTTCTTTTTTCTTTTAGAAATCGGACTTGCCCCCAAGGTTTTCTGCAACGACTAAACAAAGTTCTTCCCGGTGTTGTATCTTTAAAACGTGTATGCTCCTAGAGCGACATTTTCGGATACTACACATACGCAGTGAAAACCGGAAAGACATGAATGCTCTTCGTCGTACGACATCGTATTTTATCACCCAAGCAGTCGCGCCACCATGGAAAGCAAAAAAGGAGTTTTAAACGAACAAGAAGCGGAAAAGCTGGAGCGCATCGCTTTTATCCTCAAAACCGTTGCCCACCCATTGCGCCTCGGTATTATTCACCTGCTTGAGCAGCACCCGAAACTGTCGGTTTCTGAGATCTGTGAAATGTTGGGCAGCGAGCAATCCCTGACCTCACACCATCTCCAGAATATGCGCCTGAAGGGCATTCTCAGTGTGAAAAGAGACGGACGAAGCATGATGTATTCCCTCAAAGAACGGGATGTCAGCCTGATCATCGAGTGCCTGGAGAATTGCCAGTGCAATATGTAAAAAAACGGAAAGCGCCCGTACGGGTGCTTTTTTTCCGTACTTATATGAATATCCGATCATATTTTTGCGTAAATGAGCCTGATTAAAAAAGGAAATCCACTGTATGGCCCGGCAAAACTCCGGTGCCCGCGTTGCCACGAAGGAAAATTATTTAAGACCCCGACCTTTTCCTATTCCAAACCCTTTGAGATGCCCGAGCGCTGTTCCCACTGTGGGTTGGACTATTGGCCGGAGCCCGGTTTTTATTACGGTGCTATGTTTATCTCTTATATCTTCACCGGCTTCTTTTGCATCTCTTTTGTACTGGCCCTTCACTGGGGACTCGGCTGGAGCACAGGAGCTTCCTTTGCCGCACTGATCGCCATTTGTGCCATCTTTTTTGTGTACATTTTTCGCCTGGCTCGCGCCATTTGGTTGAGTATCAATGTGCGGTACAATCCAAATACCGTCGACCACGACACCACCTCTATCTCCAATCGATACGGTAACTCATGAAGGATACGAACCCAACCATTTCCAACCTCCTGCGCCAACACTACCCGCATCTGGCAGAACTGGATTTACAGGAGGAGATCGCCCGGGTTGGCCAGTTACTGCACTTCTCCGCCGGCGAAGTAATAATGGATGTCGACAACTACATCAAGCTGGTTCCCCTCGTCATAGAAGGTTCTATCAAAGTTGTCAGGGAAGACGAAGACGGGAAAGAGCTATTC
>JASBTH010000003.1 GCA_030148525.1 Saprospiraceae bacterium
GGTCAACAACTTTGTACTGGCTTATTTCCTGGGAATTTGTCCCTTCCTGGGGGTGTCGGGTAAGCTCGAGACCGCCAGCAAGATGGGAGGAGCGGTCATGTTCGTGATGCTTATAAGCTCCATGTGTGCCTATGGTATCCACCATTTATTGGTAGCGATCGATGCACCCTACCTGGAATTGATCAGCTTCATTGTGGTGATCGCCTCCACGGTGCAGTTGGTGGAAATGTTCATCAAAAAAATGAGTCCGGCCCTGTTCCGGTCGTTGGGGATCTTTTTACCCCTGATTACGACCAATTGTGCGATTCTTGGACTGGCGCTCTTTCAAACGAATAAGGGCTACGACTTTGTCCAGAGCCTGGTATACGCCCTGGGTGCCGGTGCCGGTTTTACGCTGGCCCTGGTGCTGATTGCCGGACTCCGCGAAAAGCTGGGACTGGCCGATGTGCCCGACGTGGTAAAGGGCGCAGCCCTGACCCTGTTCATTGCGGGCATTTTGTCGCTTACGTTTATGGGCTTTGCCGGATTAGGCGGCCAGTAAAATATACCGTTTATGCTAAGCAGCTTTTTGACAGCAATGCTGGGGATTGTGGGCCTGATGATCGGCTGGATGCTGGTACAGGCTGGCTGGCGTCGCGCTTTTGCCGATTACGTCGAGGAAGAAGACGTACTGGCGGAGCGGCGCAGTTGTGGCAACTGCGGCTGTAGTACGACCTGCCGGCGCCCCGTTTCAAACACCTCTAAAAAATCATAGCTATGGCACAACTTGCTGATTTAAATACCGACCAGTCCTTCGTTGCCAAGGTCCTGCAGACCGAACGACTCACACCTGCCGATACGGAGGAAGTACGGGAGATCCAGCTCGAGGTCCAGGAGCCCGCCTTTCGCTGTTCCGTGGATCAGAGCTTTGGGGTACTCATCAACCTGACCGATGATTTTGGTCCGCGCCGTCACCATCGCCTGTATAGCGTAGCCGACGTGCCCAGTAAAACCAACGGTAAACAACGACTTACCATGCTGGTGAAACGTTGCAATTACGTGGATGAATTCAGTGGCGAGCTCCAGCACGGAGTGGCATCCAATTATCTTTGTGACCGCGAGGCAGGTGATACCATCAACATTACCGGGCCACACCACCTGCCCTTTGAGGTGCCGGCTGATACCTCCGCCAATATCATTATGATCGGCATGGGTACCGGGATCGCACCGTTCCGGTCTTTTGTAAAGCACATTTACAACTACGGTCCGGAATGGACGGGCAAGATTCGTTTATTCTACGGAGCGCGGTCCGGTCTGGAATTGCTCTACCTCAACGATAAGGATGGCGACCTCACCAATTACTATGATCGAGACACCTTTGAAGCCTTTGCGGCCCTGAGCCCCCGGCCGGCTTTCGACGATCCCATTGATCTGGATAAGGCCATCGAAGAGCGGGCGGGCGAGATCCTGGAGATGCTGAAGTACACCAATACCTACGTCTACGTGGCTGGCTACGCCAAGGTCAAGGATATGCTGGATCAGGCTTTCGCCAAAATTATGGGCTCCGGGGAAAAATGGGCCGTGCGCAAAGCGGAATTGGTGGCCGGCAATAAGTGGGCCGAAATCTTATACTAACTGCCTATGTCTATCCTCATCGCCATTGCTGCCCTCGGCAGTCTGACCCTGTTGCTGGCCCTAATGCTGGTCCTTGCGAATCGCCTGTTGTACGTGTACGAAGATCCGCGTATCGACCAGGTGGAGGATATGCTGCCCCACGCTAATTGTGGAGCTTGCGGCTATCCGGGTTGCCGTCCTTTTGCGGAAGCACTGGTCAACGGGGATGCCCTGCCCGCCAAATGTACGGTGAGCTCGACGGAGGAGCAGGAGCGCATCGCCAGTTTCCTGGGGGTTGCGCTCGGTTCCGCTGAAAAACAAGTAGCTCGTCTGGCCTGTGCCGGCGGCACCCACGTGGCCCGCAACCGCGCCCGCTACGAGGGACTGGCATCTTGCCGGGCAGCCTCCCTGGTGTCGGGAGGTGGTAAGGGCTGTTTTTGGGGTTGCCTGGGCTTTGGCGATTGCGATATTGCTTGCGACTTCGATGCCATCACCATGGATGCGCATGGTCTGCCGGTGGTGGATGTGGATAAATGTACGGCCTGCGGCGACTGCGTGGAGGTATGTCCGAAAGATCTATTTTCCCTGCAACCGATCAGTCATCAATTGTGGGTTGCCTGTAAGAATCAGGAGGCCGACGACGAGATCCTGGAAGAATGTCAGGTGGCCTGTACGGCCTGCGGCCGTTGCGCGATGGATGCCCCCGGGGACCTGGTAACCATGGTCCACAACCTGCCGGTGGTCAACTATGGCCAGGGTGGTCAGACCCGTCAGCCGATCGAGCGTTGTCCGACCGGGGCCATCGTGTGGCTGGCTGAAGGCGGTAAGGTGGAGAAAGGAGCTGCCGCTGCCGATATCGTACGCAAGGGAGAGCGTAGGTGGGGGCAGACGTGAATTTGACGGTCCACGATCCACGGCTCACGATGGACGGCTCACGGTTCACGGCTTACGATGGACGGCTCACGGTTTACGCTGCAAATTGCATTGGTAGATAGTGCCCGTTGCGTGAAGGGGAGACTGCAGAGCGCAGGGACTGGAGAGACTCATTAACCACGGAGTCGCACAGAGTGTCATGGAGTTATTCTGCACATCCTATTTCATCCTGGGTATTCTGATTCAAGGTGATTATGCTGCGAATCACTGCATCCCGGGCAGTTATCCGAACCCCGAAACCAGTTCGAGTGCCTTTTTCTGTTACGCCCTCGCTTACGGCATTCATGCTGGTCTGCTCGACCGGGAAGTCTATCTGCCCCGGGTAACTAAAGCCTGGGAAGCACTGGTGAGTGCCGTTTTCCCAAACGGGAAGCTGGGGTGGGTGCAGCCCATCGGAGAGTATCCCAATTCGGCAAACACCTACGATAGCCTGGGTGAGGCGTACCTGGTCCGGGGAGATTTGGACAAGGCACTGCGGAATTATAAAAAGTCCCTTAAGTTAGGTCCGGAAAGCGCAAACGCCCGGAAAATGATTGAGGGTATTGACCGACGTATGGGGCAGTAGTTAGGCTTTCGCCAAAAAAACAAGGGAATGTCTTACATCATTCGCCAAGTCACGCTACAGGATCTGGATGGGTTGTTGACCGTTTTTACCGAAACGATCCGGCGTACCTGTCAACGTGACTATTCCGAAGAACAACGTGCTGTATGGGCTTCTTCCGCGAAGGATACGGAAAAGTGGCTGAAATGCATACGTACTCAATACTTCCTGGCAGCGGAATTGGATGATCAAATCGTAGGATTCGCTTCCCTGGGCCAAGGGTATTACATCGATTTTATGTACGTGCACCCGGGTTTTCTGCGTCGTGGGATTGCTCACCAACTTTTTGTCAAGTTGCAGGCCGAAGCTAATCGCCAAGGGCATCGGGCACTGGTTTCGGATGTCAGTATCACGGCGAGGCCATTCTTTGAGTCCAAGGGGTTTCGGGTGGTACGGGAAAATGTACATGTTCGGGAGGGCGTGGAATTGATTAATTTCCGGATGGTAAAGGGGGGGGGACGACTGGCGGATACGCTCTTAATTAGAAGGGGGCGCGTAGGCGATAATCAATAAAAAATTATCGTTTTACGACAATTGCAGTATCTTTGAGGTGCAAAACAGCATACTCATGGATAATCCAATCTTGTATCTGGCCACCGTGGTGGGAAAAGGCCTTGTGTATTTATTATCGGCCTCTATGTTTTTTCTGGTTTTTGTGACTATCTATGTTGCGATAACGGGGGATATGGAGACCTTTTGGTATATCCACTTTACTGAAAAAGGGATTTTTTTCACGAATTCTCTGTACCAGGAGGTACCCCGAGTAGTTTCTGGTCAGGGAGAAATTTTGTTTTCAGGCCTATCGGCTGTTTTAGGTATGGGCTGTTATATTTTAATCATCCGGGAGAGCCTTAAGGTCGTACGCTCTATTAAATCCCTAGAGACATTCCGAATTGATAATATTCGCTCGTTTCAGCGAATTGGAAAACTAATTCTTGTGCTTTTAGTATTGAATGCAGTCATACTAACGCACAACGGACATCACTGGGACTGGTACTTTGAATTTAATCCAACCTACCTGCTCGGTACTCTGGTTTGCTACATTCTGGCCGAAATTTTCCGGGAAGGGAACAAACTGATGGAGGAGCAAAAACTAACGATCTGATATGCCGATTGTCGTCAACCTGGATGTAATGATGGCCAAGCGAAAGATTCGCTCCAAGGATCTGGCCAGGGAGCTTGGGATTACCGAAGCCAACCTGTCGATCCTGAAGACCGGCAAGGCCAAGGCGATCCGCTTTTCCACCCTGGAAGCTATTTGCCAGGCCCTGGATTGCCAACCCGGGGACATACTGGAATTTCAACCCGAATAGGCTCAATCAAGTGACAAGGTTGTTTAATAAATGCTTGAGTGATTATTATCACCGATTGATCCATATAAGGGGGGTATTTTTATTCAACTATGAAGAACAAAGCCCTCAAGCTCATCGGTGTCTGTATACTCTGCCTGGCGATCGTGACCGGCCTTGTTCTGCTGGTGCAATTTTTATCCACCTAAATCGAACGACATGACAAAGAATATGGGCTCTGCTGACCGGGTCATCCGGGTACTCCTTGCCGCCATTATGGCGACCCTGTTTTTCACGGGAATAATCTCCGGCACCCTGGGCATTGTTTTATTGGTACTGGCGGGCATTTTCGTCCTGACCAGTCTGGTGAGTTTTTGCCCCTTGTACGCGCCTTTCGGATTGAAGACGTGTAAGACGAAACAAGCGGAGTAAGCTAGCTCGATCCGGAGGATCGAGCACCAGTGGTGCGCGATCCTCCGGATCGCGATATATTTCCCATAAAGAACCACTACGTCCAACTATCCCTATATTACGGCGCAAAACCTGTACCGTAAAATGATGACTTACACATTCGAAAGACCAATCTGCTACCTGGCCCTGCTGGCAACCATCCTTCTGACGGCCTGCACGGGACCGACCGAGCGCGAGCTCAACCTGCCAACTACTGACCTTACCACCGCTGCTTTGATCCCTTTGCCCCTGGAGGTGCAGGCGACCAATAGCGGTTTTGCCCTGGATGAATACACGGCTATTTCCACCGCTGGAGCCGAGGACTTCGCCGACGTGGGTACTTTTTTGGCGAAAGCCATAAACAACCACATCGGATTACAACTATCCACTGGCAATGCATCGGAGAGGGGAGCCCTCACCGTGATCAGCCTGGAGCAAACCGGTGATATGGGTAATCCCGAAGCCTACCGCCTCCTGATCACCGAAGACTCCATCCGCCTGCAGGCGGGAACCGCTGCGGGTGCATTTCGGGGGGTACAGACCATCCGCCAGTTGATCCCGCACACTAGTACCGATACGCTGGCGGAAAATCCCATCTGGGTGATCCCAACCGGGACGATCACCGACGAACCCCAGTATGCCTATCGGGCCTCCATGCTGGATGTGTCGCGCCACTTCTTCGGGGTCGACGATGTGAAAAAGTACATTGACCTGATGGTCTATTATAAAATGAATACGCTGCACCTGCACCTGAGCGATGACCAGGGTTGGCGCATTGAGATCAAGTCGTGGCCCCGCCTGGCCGAGGTGGGCGGCAGCACGGAGGTCGATGGAGGCGACGGTGGCTTCTATACCCAGGAGCAGTACTCGGAGATCGTGCAGTACGCAGCCGACCACCACATCACGGTGGTGCCCGAGATCGATATGCCGGGGCACACCAATGCAGCTTCGGTAGCCTACCCTTTTCTGAACGGGAACGGAAAGAAGCCCGAGCTATACACCGGCCGGGAGGTGGGCTTCAGCACCTTTGATACGCGTAAGGACACCGTCTATGCCTTTATCGACGATGTGGTGCGGGAGATCGCGGCTCTGACGCCCGGTCCGTACTTCCACATCGGGGGCGACGAAAGTCACGTAACCGAAAAGCCCGATTACAACTACTTCGTGGAACGGGTGCAGGGGATCGTGCAAAAGCACGGCAAGCGCATGATGGGCTGGGACGAGATCGTCACGGCCGATATCGACTCTACGGCTATTGCGCAGGTATGGGCGAATAAAGAGAACGGAGAACAGGGCATTGCCAAAGGCATGAAGCTTATCCTCTCTCCGGCCGACCGCGCCTACCTGGATATGAAATACGATTCGAGTTCCACCTATGGCTACACCTGGGCAGGCCTCATTCCGGTGGATGTGGGCTACGACTGGGATCCCGAGGAATACTTCCCGAAAGAGCACGTACTGGGCCTGGACGCGCCCCTGTGGTCGGAGACCATCGCCGAGCTGGACGAGCTGGAGTACCTGGCCTTTCCGCGTCTGCTCGGCTACGCCGAACTCGGCTGGACGACGCAGGACAAGCGCGACTGGGAAACGTACCGGGTGCGTCTGGGGCGGCAAGCGCCGTTTCTGGAGCGCATGGATGTCAACTATTACCGGTCGGATAAGGTGGATTGGGAATAGGTCTCGCCTACGCAAGGGCTCCGGCGAGCGGGTAAGGCTAACGGTCTACGGTTTCGGACCTGTCCTTTCCGGTAGCTAATCATTGTTGTACACCTTGGGCCATGGTCCGTGGTCCAAGGTCCAAGGTGGAGGCTTTCGCCAAAAAAGGGAATAGGAGTTCTGTTACATATATGTTGCTGACGCCATCCTCCCTTCGCTCGTTCGTTGACGGCCAGCCAAAAGAAAGGAACCAAATCTAGGTTAGAAAGTGTTATTTTGTCATTGAGATTGATTTGGCTTCAATTTTAAATGATTGCTAATGAAGACAATAACAATAAGCTTGCCGGAAGAGGTTGAACTTGACAAAGTAAAGATGATCATAGCGGCTTCTTTATTTGAGCAGGGTGTACTGTCTTCCGGGCAGGCTTCCGAATTGGTGGGAATACCGAGAAGGCAATTTTTAGAAGAGATCAGCAAGTATGGGGTTTCAATATTTGGAGAGACTGCTAAGGATATAGAAAAGGTAAGTGATATTGAACTCTAATTAGGTATGAAAGCGATCATTGCTGATACAAGTTGCTTGATCATATATGATAAAATAAACAAATTAGAAATTTTACGGGATACGTTTATCGAACTCATCGTGACGGATGAAGTTGCGGAGGAATTTGGAGATGAATTACCCGCCTGGATAGCCATCAAGCGAATAACAAATAAGAACCAATATCTTGAATTGGCAAAGAATTTGGGAAAAGGAGAAGCCAGTTCAATTTCGCTGGCTCTAGAATTTGATGCTAGCTTGTTGATTATTGATGAGCGAAAAGGGAGGAAAGTTGCCGAAGAGATGAAAATAGACATTATCGGATCTCTTGGAGTGCTTATTAAAGCTAAGGAGACAGGAAAAATAGAATCAGTGAAGGAAATTTTGAATTTAATCGATAAGACGAATTTTCGAATATCTAATTCGCTTAAAGAGCAAGTATTGAAGAAAGCTGGAGAACTATAATTGGAGACCGACCGCTAATCTCGAGACTGTTCATTTATTGATATGACCGCCATAATGCACCTCAATCGCACCGATCATATCATAACCGGAGTCGACCACCACTACATCCGCATCAATCACTACCAAGTTGTGGAGGCTAACCGCATTTTTGGTACCTCCGATTTTATCCTGGAGTTTCTGAATGATACCCACTTTACCTACGATTACCACTTTGAAGGATGGCAAAGCCTTAGAGGAACTAATCACCTGCCTTTTCCCTTTCGGAAGGAAAAACTGGACACATCGCATTTCGAGGTATCTACCAACTTTAAAGTAAAAGACCTTATTAAGGCTTTTGATCGCTCATTCGAAGAATATGCACATGAGCCATCCCATTTACCATTTAGGAAAAGCTTTATCAATAACCTCAGTATATTACAAGATTTTCTGAAGGGGAAAGAGGTGACAGGTACTTATGTCCATCTCACGATAGACGGTATCCCTAGTGACTCACCTATTATAACCCAACTCTACAATGATATGGGTTACACGGTCGATTACTTTTACTTTGGTGCTATCTTCCTGAAGGATGAATCGGGTTTCGTAACGTTTGAGCTGGCCTATGAGTGATCAAGGTATTATACCGCTCTGCTAGCTTATAATCT
>JASBTH010000006.1 GCA_030148525.1 Saprospiraceae bacterium
AGATTAGGGGGCAGTAATTTTGGTTACTATCAAGGCAAAAAACGCAGGCGATGCAGTGCATCGGCGAGGCTTTTTAACGCAGAGAGTAAGCAAAAGTACACCCCGTAAATTGTCAAGCCAGTTCGCGACGAGTATACAAAAAGGGGAGTCGCTTCCCGCTCGCTTACCAAGCCACTCGCCCGCTTTCTCAAAAAGCAGTGCTGTGCTCCTGTGCAGTATGATTGACCTGAATATATCCGATGTGCAAGTCTCGTTCGTGGTAAGCTCTGCCTTGAGCTAATCATCGTGCAGATAAGCGTACCTAAAGTTTTCACTGTCCGGTTGGCCACCCGCGCCTCCCTTTTCTTAACGGCTACCCTTAAATGGTCGGGGAAGGGATTAGACTATTCGTTTCTGGTAGGGATAATCAAAATTATAGTTTTGAACTGTAGTACAATCCGGCCTTTTAGGGGGGCAAAACACTGGCAGCCGCAGAATAGCGTCCAAGAGGCGTAGTTGCTCGGACGCTTACTCGGAGTCCATGGCGCATAGCTAGTCAGTAGGCGGAAATATTATTCACAATAAACTACATAGAACGACTCACGAGAAGACTTTCTCAGACCATTGCCCTTAACATCCTTTTGACTCAAAGGGGAAATTTTAATGATATTTGTGATCAAGAATACTGGTGTATTGTTCTTATCACTTATGAAATCACAATGATTTTCTTCAGCTAGTAACGGGTGTTTAAGAGCCGGACATTCGTTATTGATGGCTATCCCAAAAACCGACAACTTAAACGATATGAGAAGCTGATTTTCATTTTCTATCACCTCATATATCTCCCCACCAAAGTGCTGACCACTATTGAATACAGCCTTACTCCTAAATAAGGAGGATTCAGTCAAATCATAAGATTCACTGCGCTGAGCTATGGCAAATCTCAACATTCCGTTGACGTCTCCGCATAAATTTAGGGTCTTATTTGCTAAAGAATAGTTGTCTATCAGTGTATATTTCCCACGTTTAGTAGAAAGGTAATTATCGATGAAGTAATACGATTCGGATGAGGTGTCCTTTTCATAAATAAAAAATACTATCCCCTCTAGATGTAGAGCTTCAACTTCAAGATCTTGACCATGTGCTCCGGAGGGTAAAAGGACAATAAGAATTAACAAACGTATCATTTCTGATTAATAATTTTTGATGGATCGTAATCACGCCAAGCCTTTGTAGTATGTCCAGTTAAATGAACCCTCACCTGATTGCCCTTAGCTCCTTGGGCCAGTTTAATAGCGGGCGCTAATGCTTCGGTAACCTCCCTCGGTTGAACGGTTCGGCTTTCATCATAGCTAGTAATTTCTCCTGTACCTTGCTGGTGTCCAGGGAGCCCAAATGAATGTCCAACTTCGTGACTCATAGTGCCAGCTCTCATTTCCAAAACACCAAGCGTAAGCGTTCTAGTGTCAGATGCCCAGCTCCCTCCCTTACCTGCACTCTTGAGTACCTTCAATTTATTAGATGTTTTATCATCAGCAACCGCCTGATCTCTTTGTTCATTTGAGTCATGGCCAGTTAAAGTTAAGTTAAAGCTCACCGAGAACTCTTCCCCATCGATTTCTGTAGATTCCACACTTCCCCATTGAGCATTGAAATCATTGTAAATCGACATAATGAATTCTTCTACCGTTATTTCAGCAGAAGCATCCGCATTTGGTACGCCTTTCAGGTTTGCAGACAGATTTTTGCTAGAATAATGGAACGTTTGCGACACCTGAATTGATTTGTCTTCTTTATCAATGGTGATTATCGCGTCTTTGCCGTCAGGATCGAAATATAGCACCGGATTATTTACGGCGTAGTTATATGGATTCAATGGCGTATACTTCTCCGCCAGGGGATCCACGGCATTCCACCTCCCCGTTACCGGATCCAACCAGCGATTGTGGTAGTCTAACCAGTCCAGTCCAAGCTCTGAATTCTTCTCCTTCCCATTGTACGTATACTGATACCCCCCAGCATTCCATTCCAATCCGAAGGGATAATAGTCATGAGTAGATAAAAGTTCCGTACTATCAATTATGCCATTTGTATCCAGGTCACTAAAACGCAATCGTGTATTTCCCAGGTAATCAGTGATTACGTACTCATGTCGCCAAGCAGTACTATCCGGAACGGCCCTTCCTTCAGAGTGATAAATAGCCTGGAGCTGGTTATTCCGATACTCAATACTTTCAATATAATCGGTTTGATCCACCGGGACAATGGTAGAGTCGATTTTTGCCGTAAGGCGCAGGCCTGATTTGGCATGAAAGCCTGGTTTGAAAACGATGGAATCTTGTGCAACCAGTAACGTAGAGTCTAAAGCAGTTGGTTGGCCGTCGGTGGTGATAAACCGGGCCTGGTATTGGTTTTCAGTCAGTGGGCCAGTAAGTACAATGCTATCATTGAATACCTTCTTTCGGAGTTTATTTCCAGTAGCATCATATAACCAAGTAATCCGATTGGAACTACCAGAGTCAATGATGGTATCAGGTAAGTTGAGGTGGTTGTACGCAACCCGCAAATTCTTGTAAGGATCATAGCTTAGGTTCCCGTTCTGGTCATAAGCGTAAGTGTCCGAAGGACTAGCATTTCCAATCGAAAACCCATCATCGTTACCAGCATCTTGAATAGCATGCAATCGGTTTGTGCCATTGGTGTACGAATAAGTCATAAAATCGGACGCCTGGCTTACCACGTCATTACGACTTAAATTCGTGATGTTGCCACGTTCATCATAAGCATAAGATGTTTTATAGGCATTGGTAGTCTGCCCACCTTGTTGCAAGTTGGCTGTCCTGAGCCGATCCAGGAAGTCATAGGTATAGCGGTAGATCTGCTCATTGCCAGTACCGGTTTGCCAACCCATAGCTGCAATATTGCCATTGAACTGAGGGGTGAAACTACTTATGGTGGTACCTCCAGTATTATCATAATACAATGTCATGGAAAACCAATCATCCGACTCGGCTGATCCCTGATTGATACTTTCCAGGAAACCATTATCCCGGTAAGCATAGTCCAGACTTTGTAAAGATGCCGAGCCACCCATGTTTTTCTCCTTCAACTCGTCTTTGACCGTATAGGACAGTGTGCTGAGGTGTTCTTGCTGCCCGGCTATAGTCAGGTATTGATCGATCTGGCGACCGGCATGGTCAATGGTCATGCTATCCTGCATGGAAAGCAGGGAAGCGTCCGGACGAAGGTGTGCACGGTCGGTCGTAAGCACATTGTCCCCGAAATCGTAACGGTATGAAAAGACATCGGCCTGATTATTGGTCAAAAGTCCGATATGATTGCTTTGGGTTTCGGCAATACGACCATAATCGTCATACCAGGTACGCATATCCAGGAAATCATTCGTATGCAGGATTCTGGTGCGTTCGCGACTAACTCTGCCGAAGAAGATGGAATCAGTGGCCCCGATTCCTTCTCCATCATACCAAGTGCGGGTCAGACTATCGGCAAACACGTATTCATTATTACCATCAATCAGGCCTCCCTGATTGACAAATCCGGTTGCCGTAGCTCGACCATAGGTGTCAAAATGAGTATGCAGCCATCTACCATCGCTGCGCATGCGTGCATCTCGCATGGCTGTCGCCAACGTTCGTTCATCGTATACGTAATTGATCCACCCCTGATCGGGTATTTTTTTGGACAGTACATTGTCTCTACCGTCATAGATATACTCGTAAATAAGCCCGGTCGAGTCAGCCGTAGCGCCAGGAGGTAATACCCGGCGCAATCGGTCTTTGGGGTCATACTGATAGTCGGTGGTCGTTTTGCCAGAGCCGGTCCCTTCTTTTCTAAACATACGAAGTTGCCGTCCCAGCCGGTCGGTATAGGTGATCGAATGATTACCGTTAGGATCGGTAATGGTATCTACTTTGAGAGAGGCTGTTGCATATGCCACCCCGGCAATAGTTATAGAAGATGCATTATGCCCATAACCGTAAGTAGTTGCGTGCCAGTCAGGAGGGGTCACGGTATGGGTACGGTCAAGTGGAGAGGCTTCGTAGGTGGTTAATGTGAAAGGGGTTCCCTGCGGCACTTCAACGAGGCTGCCATCATTATTGGCTGATTCAAATGACTCGTATTGTTTGAAAGGTCTGCCATGGGCATCATAGTCAATGGCGGTAATGACATCTTTTTGATTAGGTGAGTGAGCCTGAACAACGGTTTGCATGGGACGTCCAAGGCCATCGACGTACTCCCTGGTTGTTTCACCAGTGAAGGAACTCCCCGTTACCGGACTGAGTTGGAGTGTCGTCGAGATATAGTTATTGGTGTCAGAAGGAGATTGATAGTGATAACCAAAGGTTGTAATCGCCTGTGCATCGCGCGTGCTAATTGCTGTCACACGCGAAAGATCATCGTAGGTATAGTAGACCGATTGGCCATCGATATCCGTAGTACGCTGGAGCAGTTGAGTGCCCGGTACGTAGGCGTTCTTCCATAGGAAATCATCATAGGCTCTGGACGTCAACCTATTATTATCGGCATCCCAGGTTAAATACTCGGGTTGCCATCCGCGTTGCTGCAATTGGGTAGGAAAACCAGTAGCCGTATCGATGTGGGAAATGGTTAGCAGTGTATCCCAAAGACCTGCTTGAAGGGTACCGATACTATCCCAGGTAACTTCATATCGTTCGAGTAATTGAATGTAGGGAGTTGTACTATTATCGGTTGCTGTAGGATTACTGCCATTTGCATTAAAAAAGGCAAATCGGGTTTGGGTTCCATCCACTAGTTGGGAATTGACGAATCGTTCCTGCTTAAGGGGAATGCCGATCCAGTTACTATCCACCATGTATTGGTAAACATCATTGGAGGGATCTGCCGTACTCAGTTCGTGGGCATAGGAGGTATTTTCCTGGATCAGCTCACCGTTACTATTTTCCCAATATACCGATACTGGGTTCAGGTGTTTAAGGTTGGATTGGTAGGTATAGTTCTTGGTGGTGCTAACTCCATCGATCACGGTCGTTTCCTCTTCCAGTAAATAGGCGCCGGTGCGCTGCTGGAACCATCGATAATGGTATTTGGTCCCCCCATAGCTTTGACCAGAACCATCCACACAGGAAAAATTATTGGTAAAAACGCGAAATAGCGTATCAGGTAATGTGGTATAAGTAGAAGCATTGCGAAGGGGAGTCAGCAAGCGGCTGGCCAGGATATCCCCATTTTCCCGGTAGGTGTGTTCTTCCGTTAATTTTCCGTTGAATACATTGAGTCGGGTCGGGATCTCTGGAATGAGGATGTTAAGTACCGAATCTGGTGTGGATTCCGTTTCAAATAAGTACTCCTTTCAGCCGTTACCGTTGAACGATTCTACCACTCGCCTATACCCGATATGACGTCCATCAAAGCCAGTAAGAGGAGTATAGGAGCTACTCGAAAAAACAGACGTGGTTATGCTATTAGGGTCAGAACCTATTCCTTGCAGGGTGAGTGTTTCAAAGTTATAGCCATAGGTTGGCTCGAAGAAGAGTTCCCCACTGGATATGGTGTCTGTACCGTCTAATTCTTCGTACAAATAAGTCCTGATAATATCGTTTGCGGCAGGCAGGCTATCGGTACCTTGGCGGATAGATTTAATTCGAAGGCCTCCGATTAAGCGGGGATCAGTATCTACATACTCATTAAGGTAATACATTTTTAATTTGCCTTGCCCTTTGAACGCATTAAAGGTAAACTGATAGGTTCCGGCCGTATCAATGCCAAAGGAATCAACGGATAGGACCACTGGTGGACGATAGGTTACTCCAGCACTATAGTTGTAGGATATGTAGCCTATCGTATCTGTTGTTCCGGGCACTATGGCAAAAAACTCAATGTAAGGTAGATCGGGGATAGGACAGGCAAGAATAGTAAAGCTCTGCAGGTGAAGTTCGATGGTTCCCGTTTCGATCATTTCCTGGGTAATAGCTTTACTAAAGGTAAATGTCTGGACAAATTGGGAACAACAAGCCCCCGGTTCTGAGACAGACTCATACGTACAGCTGGTGTGATCAACAATATCTTCTTGTTCCACAATGGTATCTCCGGATGCCTCTAATTGGTGGGGTTCATATTCCAGGTGGGTAAATCCGCCCGTTGGATTCTTTATCGTGGTAAGGATTCCGTTTTTTAGTGCTGCTTCGTATGTATTTCGGTCGGCCTGACCATAACTATACTGCCCGGGACTTGAAGAACTTGGAGGGACATCGTAGATCACAGTGGTTGGAGGTATATTCAGCAACAAAGATTCGTTTGTCAATTTTCCATTGTAAAAACCCCAGCTGTCTATAGCTTTTGTGAGTCGATTGGGGAGAAAACCATTACCTTGATAGGAGAAGGTATAGGGCGGAATGACAATTGAATTATCACAAGCCTTTTGCTGCAGGCTTTTCAACTGTAAACGTTTAGCCTCGCTACCAGAGCTCAGACCAGTTTGGTTGTCCTGGAAGTAATTGTATTGGAAGGTCCAGGTTTTACAATATGCCTGATTAATACCTGAAAAAATACGGATAGAATCCAGGCGATAAGCTTCAACCAAAGAAGTGTCCTGGCGGGGATCGAGGTCTTCGCGCCTGGTAGCAGCGATAAATGAAACGGTATCGGTGCTCGTGACAATCTGACTCAATCGTTTTCCAAAAATATGGGTGTAATTGACGGGGCGATTGATGGAATGGTCGAATTCACCACCACAGATAGAATCGATTACAAAAGCACCATTTAAACAATCGTGAATGATCAGGCGACAGTCTGCCAGGCTGCGGAAACTATAACTTTCAGCTGCATAGGTAAAGGCTATGGTATGTTTGCTATCCGGCGACTCCATACGTAGTAGGTACCAGCTGGATATGTAGGGTTGATTTTCCAGACCTCCTAGTAGATTACCGATCTTACTGGTTTCTATACCCGTATTAGCGGTGGATCCAGGCAAATTTCCAAACCAATACCTGTTTCCCTGGGGATCAGTAATTTTAAAACCATTGAAATACGTTGCGGACCCTAATCCAGGATTACTTCCGTGGACAAATTCAATGTGCAGGTCAGAACGTGGAATCTGCTGAACTTCATGATTTTTGTCGATGAAAAACTTGCCACTATATCCAGCCAGGTTGTATGAAAATATATCGGGCTCACCGTCCACGTTCCCACTACCAATATCTTGTACATCACTGGTTGATAGAGAGCCACCTTGTTGATAATTGTAATATCCATTGAGCCGATCATCAGGTATACCACGTACGGTTCGCACAACGACACCACCAGCATTTAGGCTCCAACCGGTCCCTACCCAGGAAGCGGTTTCACCGGCTCGAATACCTTCACTATGATAGCTGAGGGTGACTGGAACTTGCAGGGGACCTTCCTGAACAGCAGTTAAGGGAATGTCTGTTCCGGGAATTCCGCTGAAATGGCTAACCGGTATATCTGAATATTCAGCCAGTGCTGATGCCGTAGGAGGGAGCGTGTTCAATCCCTGAAAAACTGGGGTTAAATCCAGGCTTGAACCGGGTTGGGCAGAAACAGTTATCCACATACTTAAGCCAAGCAGTATTGAGAAAAGACGTTTCATGGTCTTAGGTATATCTATGGTTTAGGGGAATAGAAGAGTTGATCAATTATCGCTGAACGATAATCTTTTGAATCCAGGTAGCGGCCAGGTCCGAAGTGATGCGAATAAAGTACATCCCGGGAGGGTACTCGTTAAGATGAAAGGTCCATTTCTCAAAACCACTGAAGTCTTTACTCCTTATCCTTTGCAGAGAGGTTCCGTTGTAGGACAGGATATCTATCGTTAGAGCTTGTCCAGTATCACCATTGACTTCTAATTGAATAGCCTCTGCTGCGGGGTTTGGAAAAATTCGTCCAATCAAAGCAGAGGAGTTTTTACCACGCTCTGTATTAGTGGGTTGCAAATCACCCAAAGCTTTTTGTGTAAGATCTGGATCACAACTCACCGGTGTTTCTACCAGGGAGCTTCTGGGACCTTTTTCGCTAAGCATCGCCTGAATTCGTTTCTTTTGGCCTGCTGTAAACAAGTATTGGTAGCGATCCTGAGTAGCGTCCATAAAGTTCATGGTCATTTCAACCGGATAGCCAGGGCAAAGACTTATGTGTTTATAGGCAAAGGAGCGAGTATTTGGGCCATTGTGGATGGGTGTATCTGCCACGCCATCATCAGCACAGTATTCGTAGTCATTCCATAATTCGTGTAGTCCAAGGTAGCTTCCGATCAAATGAGTAAGAGTTCGCCCCTGTTGAAAGGGAGAGTCTTCGGATCTGACGCCAAAGAAATCCCGGTCAATGACAATGCCATCAGTCAATACAGGGCCTCCTGGCATTTGGGCAAAGCCTGCTACATCATTCTTTAGATCAACTACCCAGATATTGAGAAATCGATTGGGGTCCCAGGGAGCTATTCCTCCACTGCGTTCTGATTTCATGTTATTAGCCAAAGACCAATCTATAGAATCAGTTTGGTAAGTGCGTACCGCCGGGCCATCGATCAAATCGCCATTGGGATTTCGCAAGGGAAAGCAAAAGGTGATCTCTATTTTACGCGACCGGTCAGCAAAGCCTTCCAGGATATCGGCCTTATGGCGTATCACTTTTTCGTGGGCAAAGTCCCTATTGATTACTGCAATTTGGTTGAGAATGACTTCTTCACCGATGGCCTTAGTTTCCGGACCATTTAGGATGTGAAAAACCACGGGGATTGCATGCGGTTGAGATAAATGCTCACCATCGGGGGAGGTTAGCCAAGCTTCTTGTTCCTGGTGTATTTGGCGGAGATCGGAATGTTCCTCGTATAAGAGTTGCTGATAAACTTGCGTACCATAATTACGGTACATGTTTTGTTCCTGCGATTCACCGGATTGGCCATACAGGCCAAAAGTGAGCAGGCATAACAGGGGTAATAAGGTGTTTTTCATTACAAAGTGGGGTTGTAAAATGGGTTTGGTGTTGACTCAATATAAAAAATAATATGCTCATACACTTTTGAACAAGAAGTTTTTATTCTTGGTAGAAATTATCTTTTATACCGACAATAAAGTGGTTTTGCTGCGCAGTACTTAGTACACTGTAATCTAAGTTATTTGAAAATATGGGTAGGGTATTTTGCCGAAAGGCACAGCCATAAATCAAAGTTACTTAGGTTACAGTGTACTTAGTGCTGGGACACCAATCAACTTCGAGGCGAGTATACACGGGAGAAAAGGTTGGGCGAAGCCCAAACCTTTTCGGAAGTGGAATAGTGTAAGATTGCCCCAGCCCACTAACCTATTATTGGAAGGAATGTAAATCCCAAGGCTTTTTTATCGATATCTTTGTAGCTTGACTGTTTAACCATCTCCTGCATGCGCCCAATACTACTCCCCTTGTTCCTGATACTGATGCGGGTAAGTTCCGTATCAGCGACCGAAGCCAAGCACCACTTTACGTACACGGAGGAAGCGGTAGCAGCCTACGAACTGATCCTTTCGCTGCGTCTTGATGAAGCCAGCCACGCCATCAAGCAGTTGGAAGCCGATGATCCATCCAATCTGGTGGTCCACCATCTGGCTAATTACCTCGATATTTTTGCCCTTTTTATCAGTGAGGATGAGGACTTGTATCGCAGTCGTAAGGGGCTGAAAGACGAACGCTTACGGCTGCTGCAACAAGGCGACCCCAATTCGCCCTGGTACCTCTACGTGCAGGCCGATGTACGCTTGCAGTGGGCACTGATGCGCTTGCGATTCGGTGAATTGTTGGGGGCGTTCAACGACATCAGTAAGGCCTACCAGTTACTGGAACGTAACCAGCAACAACACCCCGATTTTATACCCAATTACAAGGACTTGGGGATGCTACACGCCATTGTGGGTACGGTTCCCGATCAATACCAGTGGGGTGTGCGATTACTGAGTGGCCTCGATGGCTCCATTGCACGGGGAGAGCGGGAATTAAAGCGCGTGCTGGATTACGGTCGTGAACACCCCGATTTTCACTTTACCCGGGAGACGGCGGTGCTCTATGCGTACGTACAGCTACACCTGCTCCGAAAGGGGGAAGGGGCCTGGCGAACGGTGCAGGCAGCTGATCTGAGGCCGGGCAAGAGCTTATTGCATTGTTTTATCATGGCCAATATTGCCATGCGTACCGACCGCAATGACCTGGCCCTGAGCTTTCTGGTAAATCGCCCCGGAGGATCGGAGTATGCCGCTTTCCCCTACCTGCATTTTATGGAGGGTATGGTCCGTTTGCGAAAGCTGGAAAGGGGAGCGGGCGATTACTTCCGCACTTACATTGAGCAATTTAAGGGCGTGAACTTTATCAAGGAAGCCTATCAGAAAATGGCCTGGGCTACCCTGTTGGAAGGAGACGAAGCGGGGTATCGACGCATTATGCGGGAAAGCCTGGAGCAGGGTCAGGCTGAGTCGGGCCCCGACAAGAATGCCCAGTTGGAAGCGGAAAGTAATCGCGTTCCGCCCCTGCCTTTGCTGAAAGCACGCCTGTTGTTTGACGGCGGCTATCACCAGAGGGCTTTCGACGTACTGAAAGTCCACTCAGTCAGCGATTTCAGCAATACCTTTCATCAGTTGGAGTTTCGATACCGGATGGGAAGGGTGTTTCACGGCCTGGAGAAGTACCAACCCGCTTTGCTGTACTACGAAAAAACGATTCAGGCGGGCCGGGATCTGCCCTATTTCTTTGCCTGTAATGCTGCCTTGCAGAAAGGGCTGATCTACGAAAAACAAGGGTTGGTTAACCCCGCCCGGGAAGCCTTTGAGCAATGTCTTTCGCTCAACCCCGACGAATACCGAACCGGTTTGCATCACTCCGCCAAAGCGGGCCTGGAGCGACTGGAAGTCACGAGCGACAAAGGGTGATATTAGTGCTCTTTATCTCCGGACTCCGGAAGCGTGAAATAAAGCGGATAATGCGAAGAGCAACGCGGGTTAAAGGAGGCTGCACACGAAGGGCAGTCAGCTCGTTCCAGGTAGGTGCGTATGGACATTTCGTGTCGGCAAACACCACAAAGTACGGCCGGCGTATCCAGGGCTTGCACGGGCCAGGGGGTGGCCTTATGATCTGCCAGTTCCCGGTGGCAGTCAATGCAGGCGTAATACGTCTGGCAACAAGCCATTTTAATGGCCACCACATCGAGCGGACCGTGGTAGTGTCGGCAGCGGGTGGCGGGGTCGAGGTCGAGTCCGTTTACCCTCATGGTCTCAGGTAGCATACGAGAGCCCGCCCAATCAAAGAATGGAGCGGGCTCTCGCTGGTTTGGGGCTGGAAAATCAGATGCCCAATTTGGCTTTTACCTGTGCCGTCAGGTCTTCAGACTCTTCCGCAAACAGGATAGCGTTGAACACGCTGGTATCGAAAACCATGTAGTAGCCACCTTCTTCGGCGACATCAGCGATGGCTTTCTCTACTTTCGCAACAATAGGTTGCAGCAGTTCGGCTCGTTTACCCTGTACTTGTTGCTGAATCAATTGCTCATAGGATATGATTTCATTCTGCTTCTCTTCGAGTGCCTCCTGTTGCTTTTGTTGTTCAACCGGAGAAAGGGTTCCCGATTGCACGGCAGCGGCAAATTGACCGTATTCCGTCTGGAATTCTTTGGCCATGGCTTCCCCTTTGGCGATCAATCCTTCCTGGTATGTTTCCAGGGTAGAATTGGCAGACTGTACTTCCGGCATTTCCGACAGGAGATTGCCAAAGTTCAAGTGTCCATATTTCTGAGCGAACCCAACACTGACGGTAAGGGCCAGTACGGTAACGACTCCAAATATTTTCTTCATCATAGTAGCTAGTTTCTTTGTGTCCAACAACAAAGGTAGCATCCTATACTGTTTCCAACCAGTTTTTAACGAAAGATTAAAACGGAAAAACAAATTGTTTTAATTAAACAAAAAATGTTTTATATTTGAGCCAACGGCGGGATAATGAAAACTAACCCTGTCTGACAATTTTTGCGGGAATAGCTTTCGCAAAAAGAAATACGACCAGCGTGAGCAGGGCTTTTCGCAAAAGCTCTGTCCCAAGGCGCTTTATTGTCAGAGAATCAAAATTAATTGTTCCATTTTACCGTATGAATTATGCCATTTCCAAAATACGCCCGCAAGTCTCTTCCCGTATGGATGCGCCAGAAGCCCCGGCCCCTCGAAACTGTTCGCCGTTACTGGTTTCGGGCCAGCCTGGTTGCCGTTTGTTTCTACACCATTGTGCAGAAAGATGTATCCATAGGTCTTCAGTTCGGGAGCGGAGGTGATCGCTTTCCCCTATTCCAGTGGGAGCAAATCCGCCCCCAACCCGCGAGTATCGCAGCGGCCACGGAGGACAATCCCGGCAACACCTATTCGAATATGCTGTACAGTTCTGAAGGTCCCGGGCGAACGGAAAAGGTGCGTCGACAATTGGCTTACGTGGATGCCTATGGCGATCTGGCTGTTGCGGAACAGAAAAGTTACGGAATCCCCGTGAGTATCACCCTGGCCCAGGGGTTACTCGAAAGCAATGCCGGGGATAGCCGTCTAGCTCAGCTCAACCAAAACCATTTTGGAATCAAGTGTTTTTCCAAAACCTGTGGAAAGGGTCATTGCCGGAATTTTGAGGATGACCACCACAAAGACTTTTTCCGCATCTACGGGAGCGTCTCCGAGAGTTTTCGGGCCCACTCCAAACTACTGCAGGCCAATCGGTACAAAGCTCTGCACAAGCTTGATCCCAACGATTATAAAGGGTGGGCGGAAGGCTTGCAAGAGGCTGGTTACGCTACGGATCCGGCTTACGCCAAAAAACTGATCGCGATAATAGAGCAACTACAATTGTACAAATTGGATCAGTAATGCAGAAAGACCGATACGGCTGGGTGATCTATTTCGGGAAAGACTAAAATGTACAAACCGGGAGGTAGGCTTCGCAAGTCTAATTGCTGGTCCCTTACCTGGCCCTGCCACATCTGGCGTCCTTCGCGATTGATGACCCGCACGGTTTGTTGGTCGGGTAATCCATCCAGGTATACCCAACCAGTGGTCGGGTTCGGTGACACCGTAATCATTGTGGATGGTAAATCGGGGCTTTGGGTCGGGGTAGCCTGGCCAATTGTTTCCGCCACGAATCCGAGGAAATGAGAAGCCAAAGGAAGACGATTGCCTCCGAAATCGGGTGAACCAGTATACGTACCCCCCAGGATCAGTTGGTTGCTAAATGGGTTCCTCGTAAGGCTGTAGGGTAGTAAGATGTCTTCCGTGGTATGCGTTTGGAGGTGGAGGATTTGCCCCTCCAGATCAAATTGAATCAAAAATGCATCGAAGATTCCTCTGGCCTCTACGCTATCAAAGGGAATTAACAGGTTTTCCTGAAAATGGCCGCTTACCGACAGGATGTCGCCGAGAACGTCCAGTCCGGTGGGAATTTGCCGTTGGTCGCCCCCGATAGAACGGGCCCATTGGATGCGGCCGGCCGGATCGTAACGCAAGACGAAGGCATCCGCATTACCGTCGCGACTTTCGATGTCCAGTGTTCCGTTAAGGGTCATTCGTCCTACGAGGAATCCGGTCATGACGGGGGCACCGGAATCATCTACCGCCAGGCCGGTGGGTTCTTCTTCAAAGACTCCTCCCGCTTTTTCGACCCATTGCACGGCTCCGCCTGCCTTCAGGCGTATCAAAAAGACGTCCGGGTCGGTGGTATTGGCAAAAAGTGTGGTATCACCAACGATCAGCTCATCGTCGTACCAGCCAGCCAGGTATATTTCTCCTCCGGTTCCGCAGGCAACATGGGTTGCGCGAACATCGTCACGGCCGCCCCAGGATCGAGCCCATTGAAGCTCCCCATCCGAGGAGTATCGAAGCGCAAAAGCATCCGTGCGTCCGAGTGCCAATAAGAGGGTATCCGCCAGGATTAAACTGTCGCTAAAATGACCACCAACCAGCACGTCTCCTTCGGGGGTGGTAGCCAGGGAGCCAATATCTTTCAGTCCGCCCCCACCCAGTGAAGTGGCCCACTGAGTAGCACCATTGCTGCGCATACGTCCCAAAAATAGGGCACGTGGGTGGCCCGTAGCCACCAGTGATTTTCCACCCAGCGAGAGGTTTTGCCAGTAACTACCGGCCAGGTAAACGTCGCCATTTGGTGCTGCCTCCAGATCGCTCCATGTATCCTCAAGGGTGCTTCCTCCCAACCAAACCCATTGCTGCTCGTCGGCCCCCATACGGATAAGAAATAGATCTTCTGCCCCCAGGGAGGTATAGGTGGTATCGGCGCTGACAGCAACCGATTTCAGAAAACGGCCGGCAGCCCACCATTGAGCAGTGTCGCTGGCCAGCACGTCAATAGATGCCGGCCCTTCGGCTTGTACGAATTGGGGCGGTGGAATATCCTGGGCAAATAACCCCAACGATAAAAGTGAGCAGGTAACACAAAAGAGAAAGAAAGGTCGCGGGGCCATAGCACGTATGTTGATCTAAAAATATAAACCTGTAAAGGGGTAGAAATTGTTGTGAGAATATAATACCGTGAGGTTCCCGCCTTCACTTCCTTACTGCGAGCGGAGAGGGCTGAGTTATTTGCTAAGTGACCTTTAGTATTGTATTTGGTATAGGTAGTACCATTTGATTACATCCAAATACCCTATACTTACTACCTTGTACCGGGAGGTCATTCTTTGCATTTTACAAAATCACACAGGCCCAACCTCGCGTTATGCTTTTCGAAGTGACTAAAAAAAGATCTTATTTCATGCGAAACGTTTTTTTTCTGGGATTGCTGATGCTATTGGGAGTAGGTTGTGGGTCTGATTCGGAGCCAGCCGACCAGCCGGTCCGGCCGAATTCGAATAGTAGCCTGGTGCGGCTGAACCAGGCCATCCAACAGGATCCCGAAAATCCGGACCTGTATTTTGCCCGGGCTGAAATGTTTTACCAACAGGAGGGATACGATGAAGCTATCAGCGATTTGGAAAAGGCCCTCTCGTACGACTCGACCAATGCTGATTACCTGCATTTGCTGGCGGATACGTATTTGGATTACTATAAATCCAAAAAAGCCCTGGAAACCATGGAACAGGTAGTGGAGTATCATCCCCGGCGAATCCCCAGCCTCCTGAAGCTAAGCGAGTTTCAATTGATCCTGCAGCAATACAATGAATCAATGCGGACCCTGGACCGCGTTTTACAGATCGACCCCCAGGAATCAGAGGCTTATTTTATGTTCGGTATGAACTTCAAAGAAATGGGGGATACCGCCCGCGCCATCAGTAGTTTCCAATCGGCAGTGGATAATAACCCGAATCTGATCGATGCCTGGATCGAGCTGGGACAACTCCACGCAGGGCTTGGTAATGAAATTGCCGGTCAATACTTCGACAGCGCCATCCGGATCGAGCCCCAAAATGTAACCGTCAAGCACGCCAAGGCTTATTACTTACAGGATAAAGGTGACCTGGAGGGGTCGTTGGCGCTATTTCGGGATATCGTTCGGCAAGATCCGCAATACGAGGATGCTTACTACAATTCGGGCTTACTGTACCTTGACCTGGATTCGGTCTTGCAGGCCCATGAGCAATTCGATATGACTTTACAGGTAAACCCCGTGCACATTCGGGCGTATTATTACCGCGGAGTAGCCAGTGAAATGATGGGGAATTTGCCCGCAGCCCGCGATGATTACGAACAAGCCCTGCGTCTCGCCCCTGATTACGTGCGAGCTCAGGAAGGGTTGAATCGGCTTCAGGAATTGGAGTAGAAGTCCTTGCGGGCGGGTTTCGTTTTTTTGCGTAAGCATGCAACCCTTCTAAACGTACCTTGTCTCTATCAGTGAATTTGTTCGCATAGCATTTACTCACTTGGTAAACCGGAAAGCTTGAAAACGATCATAACAAAGCTTTCAACCGGTCAGGAGAGCCAGAAACAGAGAAAAACCAGGCACACGAGTCAAACCCGTAACATCAAAACCTTGGATTACGCTAACACACACCGCGATATCGTGGAACAATGCCAGTCGGGTGACCGGCAAGCTCAGTTTGAGCTTTATCGGCTCTATTCGAAGGCAATGTATAATGTATGTCTGCGCATGGTACGCGACGAGTTGGAGGCCGAGGATTTGCTACAAAACTCGTTTGTCGATGTGTTTACCAAACTTCACACGTTTCGCTTTCAGTCATCGGTTGGGGCATGGATAAAACGAATTGTAGTTAACAATTGCATCAACTTTCTGAAACGACGGAAAGTGTATTTCGAGGAAATGGACGAGCGTTTCGCTCCGGTTGAAGAGCCGAAGATCGCTGAACGCAAAGCGATGAGCGGGTTAAGTGTGGATGTTGTACGCCGGGCTATGTACGAATTACCCGATGGTTACCGGGTGGTGTTCTCCCTGTACATGCTGGAGGGGTATGATCATAAGGAAATCGGTTCCATCCTCGGGGTTACCGAAGCAACGAGCAAATCGCAGTACAGCCGCGCCAGGCGAAAACTGCGCGAAATAATTGAATCTCAAAAACAAGTGTCAAATTATTAGCCATATGCAAAGGGATCCATTAGAAACCTTTATCACCAGTAACCGGGAGGCCTTCGACGACGGTATTCCGGCCCTGAAAGTATGGGCTGATATCGATCGCCGACTGGAAGCACCGGTTATTCGTCGCCGTCGCCGCTGGCAACACCTGCGTATTGCAGCTGCCGTGGCCGTATTACTCACCCTCGGTGGGGTAGCGGGAAGTTATTTGACGCAGAGTCAACCCAATAGTCCCGTGGCCGTTCTGAACGAAGTCGCTCCGGAATACTCCGAAATGGCTATGTATTACCAGGAGGAAATCGACCGGCAGGTACAATTAGTAAGCAATAGCGATCAGGTTGATCCGGATGTATTTCAGGATCTGGAACAGATTGATGCGACCATGAAGGAATTGCAACAAGAACTATTAAATGCACCGCGCGGTACGGAACAGGAGATCGTGGAGAACCTGATTCGAAGCTATCAGGCCAAATTGGCCATCCTGCAACGCGTACTCGACCGCATTAATCAAACGAATGATGAAAACAGCACCATTAATGAAGTCAGCATATAAGCTTTTAGGACTTTGTTTGTTGGTTGGACTGGTTTTGCCGGTCAAGGCATCAGTCCCCGACAAACGCGAGTACACCAAATCCGTAAATAAAGAATATGCCATTACGGCAGATGGTACAACCGCCCTCTCCAACAAATACGGAAAGATTGACGTGAAAACCTGGGATCGTCAGCGGGTGAAAATATCCGTGGATATCGTAGTCAACGCAAAAAGCGAAAGCGATGCTCAGGAGGTTTTCGACCGAATAGAGATCGAGTTTAGCAACCGCAACGACTACGTGAAAGCAGCAACGGTCATAGAATCCAGAAAGTCGCGCTGGTTCTCCTGGTCAAGCGGCGATAAGAGCGATTACGAGATCAACTACGAAGTGTTTTTACCCAAGACTAACAGCCTGGATGTGTCACACAAATACGGTGATCTCGTAGTGGCCGATATGCAAGGAAAGGTGAACCTGGATGTAAAATACGTCAATTTCAAGGTCGAGGGAATGGGTGATGATTCAAATATTACCTTCGCTTACGGAAATGGCGCCATCAATAAAGCACGCGACCTCAACCTGAATGTCGGTTATGGGAAACTTTCGCTCGACCAGGCAGCAGACCTCACCCTGCAAACCAAATATTCTGAATTAACCGTGGGCAGTGCTAACGATGTGAATAGTTCGACCAAGTACGACACGTACAATTTTGGTAGCCTGCGCGATTTTCGCAATCAGGGGAAGTACGATAACTTCCGCATAGGAACCGCCTCTAATGTCGAAGTGACCGGTAAATACACCGATCTGTCGGCCGGTGAAGTAGCGGGAAATATCGAGTTGGACCTGGAGTATGGTGGTGCCAACTTTACATTGGCCAAATCATTTAGCGAGTGTCAGCTCAATGGGCGCTATACTGATTTTGCGGTGACTGTGGCTCAGGGAACCAGTTACAAACTGGATGCCGTAACCACCTATGCCGGCATCCGCTATCCCAATGAGCTGGATGTGCAATACGAAAAAGAACAAACCAGCTCCCACGAGTTGCGTGGCTCGGTAGGGCAAGGTTTAAGTGAGATCCTGGCCCGACTTAGCTACGGTAGCCTGAAGGTCAGGGCCCAGTAATTGGAAAGGTTTATTTCCGTTATCCCGAAATTGGCTACGTGCCGGTTTCGGGATTTTCTTTTGCCGGCAGGCAAAAAGTAAGCCGCTGGGATAGGTAATGGTATGCTGGGTTCGTTATATTGACAAAAAACGGAAACATGACCATCAAGTTTTGCGGAGCCGCTCAGGAGGTGACCGGTAGTTGCCATCTGTTGACCCTGGATAACGGTTTCAGGATATTATTGGATTGTGGCCTTTATCAGGGGTCTGATGATGAGATGGAAGACTTTAACCGGGAGTGGTTATTCGACCCATCGTCTATCGATTGCGTCATCTTGTCCCACGCACATATCGATCATACCGGACGACTCCCCAAGCTGGTGAAGGATGGTTATGGGGGCACCATTCACTGCACCCACGCAACCAGAAGCTTGTGTAGTATTATGCTATTGGACAGCGCCAAAATTCAGGAGCGTGATGCCGAATACTACAACCGCCGCCTGAAAAAGAAAAAAGGCTTTGAAGATATCGCTTTCAAGGAGCCGCTTTATAAGAGCGAACACGTACACCAGACCATGGAGCAGTTTGCCAGCTATGGTTACGAGCGCTGGTTTACTATTGGTGAAGGAGTGGAGGTCTTGTTTCGCGATGCCGGGCATATTCTGGGTAGTGCCAGTGTGACTCTGCGTTTTCAGGAGAACGGAGAAACGAAAACCTTCGGCTTCTCCGGAGATGTTGGCCGACCGAACCGTCCTATACTTCGTGATCCTAAACCCATGCCACAGCTCGACTATCTGCTTTGCGAATCGACCTACGGGGATAAAGAACACGAAGGCCGGCCGGCTGAATCCGGAAAGCTGCTCGATATTATTAAGCACACCTGTGTCGAAAAGGGCGGTAAACTGATCATTCCCGCCTTTAGTGTCGGTCGTACCCAGGAGTTGGTGTACATGCTCGATCAGATGGAAACCGACGGGCAATTGCCACGCATTCCTGTTTTCGTGGATAGTCCCTTATCGGTGAATGCAACCATGATTTTCGGTTCCCATCCGGAGTGCTTTGATCAGGAGCTGGCGGAATATATGCTGATCGATCCCAACCCTTTTGGTTTTAATAACCTGAAATACATCCGGGCTACGGAGGATAGTAAAGCCCTGAATACCATGGAGGGGCCTGCTATTATCATCAGTTCTTCGGGGATGATCACCGCCGGACGCATCAAGCACCACGTCTTCAATAACATCGACCACAAGGAGAACTCTATTTTGATCGTTGGTTATTGTAGCCCCTCAACCCCTTGCGGTCATTTGCGCAACGGGGGAGAAAACCTGCGTCTGTTTGGTGAATGGAAACCGGTACGAGCAGAGGTATACGTGATGGATTCCTTTTCGGCCCATGCCGATCGGTTGGAGCTCCTCGAGTTCATTAAAAACCAAAAAGAGGGCTTGAAAACCCTCTTTCTGGTGCACGGGACCTTAGACCGCCAGGAATCATTTCGGGAACTGGCGAATCGATACGGTTTTGATGACGTACAAATACCAGCTCTGGGCGAAGAGGTCAAACTGTGACCTCCGCTCTGATCCCTATTCTTCGCTTGGGTGGTCCGTTTTAAGCTTATTGAGCAGGAGTTGCGCCTTGATCAGGAAATCGCTGTGGTGGTAGGCAACTTCGTTGTGTACCATCATTAGTCGGGCTGCATCATAAGCAGCCGAGCGGGGTGTGATCTGGCGGGCCGCAATGGGGTGCAGCCAATACTCCAGGTTGTTGGATCGCAAATAGGAATGGTCCAATTCGAACTCAATAACCTTGGCCAGCTTGTTCAGCGAGAACAGGTAGTCGGTCTCCTTATTGAGATCCTTCTGGAGGTCGATAATATTATATCGATCGAATCGGCCTCCCGAACGTTCGCACAAGAAGATATCGCGGCGGCCATCGAATACGACGAGATCCCGGAAGCGGTATTTCTTCAGATTGCGTTGTAAGAAGTTACGGATAGGCATTTTCGAAGGACGCAAGCGCTGAAACTCTTCGGCTAATTGATCTTCGTCGAGTTTAAATTCTTCGTCGTAATCCCGGCGGCGACCGGTTTTCATATTGAATACTTCCTTAACGCGGCCGGTGGTATGTCCCAATTCGTTCGTCCTGGAAAAGACGTTCACAATATCCACGTCGGCATTATTGATGAAAGTCTCCAAAAATATTTTGTTGGAGCCTTCCTCAAAAACCAACAGTGCTATTTCACTGATTGCATAAAAATTGGGGTAACCGCCGTAAATGTTGCCATACTTTAATTCTAAAAAAGCAATGTTTCTGTTCACGGTTTTTTCTGTGTTTGTTAGTCTAGCAATTTAATTACTCATATCAAAGGGTACTCTAGCGGGCGACTAGGTTGATTTTCCGTAGCTCTATGTTACGCAATTTAACCAGAAATTACGGGAATTTGTATGCGAGCGTTAAAAAACAGTATGTATCCGGATTATCTATGGCTTCTACAAGGTAAAGGCGCCATTTTGGTAAATCCGGTTACCGTCGGCCAGGATCTCACCACCCTCTCGCATGTCGGTGATCATATCCCAGTGCACGGGTGATTGGTTCTTGCCACCGGCTTGCAAGTAACTTTGGCCGATGGCCAGGTGAATGGTTCCACCCATTTTCTCATCAAACAGGATATTCCGGGTCATTTGTGTAATGCCGTAATTAGTACCGACGGCGGCTTCCCCGAAGCGCCGGGTACCTTCCAGGCTGAAGATGTGGTCGAGAAACTCTTTGCCGCGGGTGGCTTCCCATTTTTCGATGTATCCATCCTTTACGTGCAGGGTTACATTCTCCACTTCCTGGCCTTTGTACACCCCGGGTAAGCTGAAGCGTACCCATCCCTGAACGGAATCCTCCACGGGCGAGGTATATACTTCCCCGCTCGGCATATTGGTGCGGCCGTCCGAGTTGATCCAGGTCCGGCCTTCGGTTGAAAAGGTCAGGTCTACGTGAGGCCCTTTATAATGTATGGTTGAACACTTATTGAGGTGATCCACTACTTTTTGCTGGTCGGACCGAACCTTCCGCCAGGCTGCCGCCGGATCGTCTTCGTACAATTTGCAGGCGCCATACACAAAGTGTTCGTACTCTTCCAGCGACATACCGGCATCCTGGGCGGCCGCTTGCGTCGGAAACTGGCACAAACTGCGTTTGAGGTCACGGGTTGCGGTTCGCTCAAAATAGGTTTTCATCAGGCCGCTCAGGGCCTTGCCGCGTTTCCTGGATCGTTCCGGATCGGTATTTTGATCTTCTCGTAAGTTGTGGGGCGCACGAATGAAAAGATAGGCATCGAAATTTTCCATCGCCGCCTGGTAAGCAGGTGAAACATAGGCCAATTGTTCGTCAGTACCCTGTGACAGCAGGATACGGGCCTGTTCGCGAAACGACATACCTATTTCTACCAGGGCACCTACCTGCAGGGCCTCCCGGTAGATTTCCCGGATGAGGGGCTCGCCCATGGTAGTGCTTTTGATGTATAGTTTTTCACCCGCTTGCAGTTCCAGGCAGTAGTGAACCAGCAAGTGAGCGTATTTGGCTAGCATAGTCGGGGCCATAGTTTCTTTGGTTTTTCAGTTTTGTGCAGTGGTGTTTACCATTGTTTGGCCTGGTACGGATAGCGTATTTCGTATTGTTCACGCACCATTTGGGTTAATCGATCCCGTAATTCATCAATGTTTTCCTTGGTAAGTGCCGAGACCATAATGTTATCGTGTTCGAATTGATGGTGCAGAGAGGCCTGAAGGGTGTATTCAATTTCCTGTTTGGCCTCCTCATCCATCAATTGATCGTAGTAAAGTTCCCGGTATCTGTCGATCTTGTTAAATACGAAAAGGGTTGGTTTTTCAATGGCCCCCAGTTCCTTCAAGGTATTATTGACGGTTCGGATCTGATCCTCGTGCTGCGGGTGGGAAATGTCGACTACGTGTAGCAGTATATCACTTTCCAACACTTCGTCGAGGGTTGATTTAAAGCTTTCGATCAGGTGGGTAGGCAATTTCCGGATAAATCCTACGGTGTCGGAAAGCAGGAAGGGCATACGCTCCAGTACTACTTTCCGGACGGTGGTGTCGAGGGTTGCGAAGAGCTTGTTTTCTGCGAAAACATCTGATTTACTCAGCATATTCATGATAGTCGACTTACCTACGTTGGTGTATCCCACCAGGGCGACCCGAATCATATTACCGCGATTCTTACGTCGGGTCATATTCTGTTGGTCGATCTTTTCCAACTTCTTTTTAAGCAGGGAGATCTTATCACGAACGATACGGCGGTCTGTCTCAATTTCTTTCTCACCGGGTCCGCGCATTCCGATACCACCGCGTTGGCGTTCCAGGTGAGTCCAGAGGCCCCGTAGTCGTGGCAACAGATATTGCATCTGGGCCAGTTCCACTTGTGTTTTCGCCTGAGCGGTTTGAGCCCGGCTGGCGAATATGTCGAGAATCAGGCTGGAGCGGTCTACGATCTTGACCTTAAGGGTTGATTCCAGGATGCTTACCTGCTTCCCCGACAGATCGTCGTCAAAAATAACCATATTGACCTCCTCGCGTTCATCAACAAAGGTTCTGATTTCTTCCAGCTTGCCTTTTCCAATAAAGGTCTTGGCGTCGGGGTGAGGTAGTTTTTGAATATAGCGCTTAACGCTAACAGCACCGGCGGTAAGCGCCAGGAATTCGAGTTCATCGAGGTATTCCTGAACTTGCTCCTCCGTTTCAGTACGGGTTACCAAGCCCACCAGTACGGCGTATTCGGTTTGTTGTTTTAAGCCCTTTTTATCGCTGCTACCGACATTCCATTCGTTACTCATCGGTCTTTTTTGGTTTTAATGATAGCCGCATTTGCGGCCGGGGGTTATCGTTTGGTTTCCGTTTCACACCTTGCAATGTATGGACACTATAGCTAAACAACGATAATTCTACAACCAATGGTTCACAAAAAAGGCGTGAATTAAGGGCTAATAGCCAATTATACCGCTTCCGAAAAGCTTTGGCAAAGCCCAAACCACTTCGTTGTCGGTACAGTGGGATTATCGGGTAACCCAGTCTTCGGGATTCAGGCGCTTTTTCTCGCGCCAGACTTCAAAGTGGATTTCGGGTCGTTCGGCATCCAGCCGACCGATTTCCTGGTTTTGGGTGATCTTATCTCCCCGTTGTACGTAAATCTCGGCCAGATTGGAATAGACGGTATAGTACTCACCGTGCTGGACAATCACGGTGTTTTGGTACCCGGGAATGAACTGAGTGCCCGCAACGCGACCACTGAAAACTGCCCGTACGCCAGATCGCGCAGCGGTGCGTATATCTATGCCATTATTGGTGAGCCTTACTTCCTTGAATTTTGGGTGATAATGAATACCGAAGGGTTTGATGATCTGACCGTCGGCAACAGGCCAGGGCAGGCGTCCGCGTTGCTGCCCAAAATTGGCATCGCTTGATTCCGGAGTAGCTTCCACTTCCTCGGGGGGATTGGCGTCTTCCAGGGCAGCCCGGGTGCGCGAGCGTTTGCGTTTAGCCAGCATTTCTTCCCGGATCACATTTTCGATCATGGCATTCAGTTGCTGGTGGGCTTTCTCCTGTTTTTCCAGTTCGGAGGCCAGCCGTTTTTCATCGGATTGGAGGGTAACCAATAGTTGATTCTTATCGTTAAGCTCCGACTCCATGATTATTTGCTGGCTACGCATTTCCTGTAACAGGGAGTCTTTGCCTATTCGGTCAGCTGCCAATTGGGCTGCTTTTTCTTGCAAAGTCTTTTGGTTTCCAGAATAAGGCTTGC
>JASBTH010000370.1 GCA_030148525.1 Saprospiraceae bacterium
CTGGCGTTTAGCCGCACGACCAGGCGTGGCAATACCTGGTCGGGACAGGCTATGGTCTTTTACAACGATCTACGCAACCGGATCACCCTCTACGAATTCGTGGAAACCCCCGATGGTTATGCGATCGCCTCGGATACTTCGACTTTACAATTTGCCTACTTCAACCAAGATCGGTTTTACAGCCAGGGAATTCGGTTTAGTGGTGAACTCACCAACGATCACTGGCGTGCCGACCTGCAGCTGCAAACCCTTGGCATGTACCAACCCCTGTCGGAAACCGATCCGCAAATCGACCGCTTTTCCTATCAGTATTCTGGTACCGCTACGCTTTCCTACCGTTGGGAACAACCCTTTCCGGTAGAATGTACGGCCTTTGCCCACTGGCAGGACCGATTGATCAACTACTTCCCGGCGATTGATGAAAATGGAGATAAGGTGACCAGGCAACGTATACAGGACGGTTTTACGCAAGTTGACTTCACCGCAACGGCCGCCTTCTTGCAGGATCGGTTAAAGGTGACGCTGGGCGCCCGTAACCTGCTTGATGTGCAGGCGGTAGGTGTGCAGGGCGGTGGGGGCGGAGGGGCCCACCATGGCTCGGCAAATAATGCCCCCATAAGTCCGGGCATTAGCTATTTTTTCCGGACCAGTATTACCTTTCGGTAAAAGTGTGTGCCCCTTCATTTCGGTTTTTTGCGAAAAACCCTTCTGCCTTTTGCCGGGCTTACCTATGTTTGTATGCACTTTTAGCCAAATAAAGTCATATGCAAAGCCAGTCAATATTCGTTTTAGCCTGCCTTTTGTTGGTTGTACCGATCTACGGGCAGCTTTCATCGGAGGTGGATACCGTCACGGTAAAGTCGGCCCGGGTTCCGATGACAATTGCCCAAACCGGCCGCAATATCAGTCTGCTGCGGCCAAAGGAGATCCGGCAGGCACCTTACACGTCCCTGGACGATCTGTTGCAGTACGTGCCCGGGATAGAGGTCCAGTCGCGCAATGCCTTTGGAGCACAAGGAGATATTACCATGCGGGGTGCTACCTTTTCCCAGGTTATGGTTTTGGTTGATGGGATGAAATTAAACGACCCGCTCACGGGGCATTTCAATCACGCTATCCCGGTGGCCACCGCCGAGATCGAACGCATTGAAGTACTTCGCGGTGCCGCCGCTGCTATTTACGGAGCGGATGCGGTCGGAGGCGTCATTAATGTGGTCACCAAATCCTACCAGCCTGATCGAAGTGACTACACCGAGATCGAGGGGCAGGTCAACTACGGTGATCACAGCCTGTTGATGGGCCGGCAAGGATTTGCGCTTCAGCGGGGCCGGCAGTTTATTACGGGTGGTTTCAACCTGACGCAATCACTCGGTGAGCCCATACCGGAACGTTCCGTGAACGGGAATACCCTCTCTGCCTTCCGCAATTATTTTGATGTAAAAACAGTTGGTGTGCAGCTCGGAACGCGCCTCGACAACGGGTGGCAGGTGCGCTACCGCACGGCTTACGACCACCGCGATTTTAGTGCCCGCTACTTTTATACGACCAGCGCGTTTGATAAATCAACAGAAACAACCGGCACCTGGTGGAATCAACTTCAGGTGCGGAAAACGCGTGCCAATAGCACTACCCACATCAACCTGGCGCACAAGCGAAATACCGACGTCTTTATTTTCAGCCCCGACTTTCCCTCGACCAATGAGCACGTGACTCATTTTACCAACCTGAATGTGAACCACAACTGGACGCTGTCACCCCAATTCTCCATGAACGTAGGCACCCAGGTCGACCGCCGGTCGATCGAGAGCAATGACAGGGGTGACCATCAGGACTGGCACTTCGGAGTGTACGGCATGGGCGTTTGGCAACCCGCTGCCGCCTGGACGCTAACGGCGAGTGCCCGGGTGGATTACGATGAAAACTACGATCTGGAGTTTACCCCTCAGTTGAACGCATCTTATCAGGCTACTCCTGCTTTGCGACTGCGGGCCAGTGCCGGACGCTCCATTCGCGCGGCCAACTATACCGAGCGGTACGTGTCCTTTAATCTTCCTAACCTGACACCGGGCCGCAACCTCGGGAACTCCAACCTGCTGGCCGAGCGGAGCTGGTCGGAAGAATTGGGTTTCGACCTGGACCTGGGACGTGCCTGGCAGTGGAAGGCCACCGGCTTTTTACGGCAGTCCGGAAACCTGATCGACTACGTCGAAACGAACGAAAGCAATATCCCGAATAACCAGAATCTGCAGGATGGAGCCAATTACTTCTTCGCTCAGAATATCAGCGATGTGGTTACCCGTGGAGTGGAAACGGAGTTGTGGTTTGGGAAAGTGTTCGATGAGCGGCGTCAGTTGCGTGGCTCACTGGGCTATACCTACCTGAATACCACCAATGAGGAAGGGATCGTATCGGTCTATATTTCCAGTCATGCCCGTCATTTGCTCACGACCAACTGGATTCTTAGTGCGGGTGGCCTCGATTTTGCGGTAAACGGACTGTACAAGGTCCGCAATGCGCGCTTTGCCGAATCGATTGGTTCGGAATTAGAGGAGTCTTATTCGCTTTGGAATGTACGGGCGGGTCACTCCATAACGGATCAATTTGGTATTCAGGTACAAATACACAACGTATTTGATGTTGCTTATCAGGACATCCTTGGTGCGCCCATGCCGGGACGTTGGTTTATGGCGGGCATTTCCTTTGGTATTCGCTAATTGAATTTCGGTATATTCACAGAAAAAGTCCATGCGCCCAATATTCTGTACCCTATTGCTCATCCTGCCTTTTTTTGGCGAAAGCCAGACGGGGCACACAGCAGAAGCTAATAACACCACGCTAACGGCTCTCATTAAGGAGTTTGTCCCGGAAAACGGGCCCGGCCTCGCAGTACAAATTATGCGTGGCGATAATTTACTGTACGTGAAGGGCTTTGGTAAAGCTAATGTGGAGCACGATATTCCCTTTACGCCATCCACGGTTTCCGATCTGGGATCGGTAGCCAAGCAGTTTACGGCTTTTGCGATCGCCTTACTGGCCGATGAAGGGAAACTGGACCTGGATGCCGACATTCGCACTTTCTTTCCCGAAGCACCTGATTTTGGTAAACCCGTCACGGTACGGCATATGGTTCATCACACCAGTGGCTTGCGGGAGATATACAGTATGAAAGCGATGGCCGGTAATCCCCGTTCAGGGATCAGCCAGTTTGAGGCTCAGGAGTTATTGACGTATAGTGAAGAGTTAAATTTCGAGCCCGGCGAGCGCTGGTTGTACTGCAACACATCCTACATGCTGCTCGCGGATATTGTGGAGCAGGTAAGCGGCCAGTCTTTCGAAGCCTTTATGCAGGAGCGGATTTTCCGTCCACTGGGCATGAGAGACACCTATATAATGGATGTTCAGGGGGAGACTTTCCCCGATCGGGCCGATTCGTATCGGCAGGATGCGGATTACGGCTGGGTACAGGTGTACGATGTGAGCAGTGCTTATGGTCAGGGCGGCATTTATTCCAGCCTCCACGACCTGGCAAAGTGGGTTGACAATTTCCGGACCAGACAAATAGGTTCGGATGCAGTACACGAATTGATCCGGACTCCCGGAAAACTTAATGACGGCGAATCTACCGGCTACGGTTTTGGCTTGTTTGTAGAGGACTGGCGGGGTATACCTCGCCTGTCGCACGGTGGCTCCAGTGCCGGTTACCGCAGTTACGTGGCCTATTTCCCTGATCAGGAATTACAGATCATCGCCAAGGGCAACTGGACTGGCATGAATTCCGCCGGTATTGTGAATGCGCTGGCAGAAAAAATACTTGGTGATGCCCTGGATGCTCCTGTTCCCCGGGAGCGATCGCGGGAAGTGACGGAGGAAGAACCATACACCTTTTCCGGAGATTTGCAAAGGTACGTGGGCAGGTATTACGCACCTGAGCTCGACGTGTATTGCGAGATTGTGGCAGAAGATGGTCAGCTGTATATAAAGAACCGCCTGTTTGGAATGGGTGAACTACAGCCCGTTGCCGATCACGAGTTTTTTGGCCAGGGGGTGGGTTTACTGCGTTTCCGGCAAAAGAACAACAAGGTATTCGAATTCCGGCTGGACGAGGGCAGAGTTCTGAATTTACGTTTTGATCGCCTATAAACGGACCGGTCTATTCAATTTGATTTAGGTAAATCACCTACTTTTTAACATTGTTAGAAAGGCGATCTTTTGAAATAGTGATAAATCCTCGTATCTTTATCTCAAGAAATAAAGCTACTGCAATCCTCATCTTATACCCTTGCACTACCCTTTCTAAGCTTGCAATACCAAATTCCCCCCTTAAGCTTGCGCAGTACTAAATCTCCAGGGATAGTTTACTAACGACGACCTAACTCTGTATCTCATGAAAAGGCATAAGCCGCATCCTACCGATGTGGAAAAAGGTGTGCATATACACCTGTATCCATATCCTACTGTGAACGCTGTCCGGTATGATCACCTGATTATACCGTGTTCTTCTCAACCTACCGCTACCTTCCGCTTCTGGATCGTAGGGGCTTTTTTGTGTCTTTTTTGTCTTTTCTCTACCAGCCTTAGCGGTCAGTCCATCGACCGGCAGGTTATTGGTTTGGCCGGAGGCGTTTCCGCCGGAAACGGCATCACGGTAAGCTGGACAACCGGCGAGATAGCTGTGCAACGGGCCTATGCTGAAAACGGTAGTGGTTCGGTAACGGAGGGCTTTCAGCAGCCGCATTTATCCCTTATTCCGGAATCACCCGCGTCTTTAGAGGTTTCCTTCTTCCCCAATCCGGTATCGCACCTGTTTAC
>JASBTH010000024.1 GCA_030148525.1 Saprospiraceae bacterium
AAAAATTAATAATTCAAAATCAATCACTTAGAGCGCTGAGGAACAGAATAGGTCATTTCCGACCTCCGACTTCCTTGCCCGCCGTAGCCTTGGCGAAGGCTGGCCGACCTCCGATTTCCGTCCTCCGATTTCCGACCTCCGACTTCCCTACGCTGCTTCCGGCAAAACCACCGTAAATACCGACCCTTCCGCTTCTTTGCTTTCAACCGACAAATGGCCATGGTGACGCTCTGCCAACTCTTTTACGAGAATGAGTCCCAGACCGGTGCCTCTCTCTCCGGCCGTGCCCTTATTACTCTTGGGTTGCAGGGTAAATAGTTCCTGTATTTTATCAGAGGACATACCGATCCCATTATCCCGGACTCGTAACAATACTTGGCCGTTTTGGGTTTCCGCCAGCACGTGTACATTCCCTCCCGGCGCGGTAAATTTAACGGCATTACTGATCAGGTTGCGCAGGATGGTGTTCAGCGCATTTTCATCGGCTTGGATCCGGAGGTCTTCGGGAATATGATTGCTGATAGTAATTCTCTTAGTTTCTGCGCTCATACTAAACATATGGATCGTTTCGGTGACGATCGGATGCAATTGCAGCGTGTCGGGTTGGTGAGCAATACCGCCCTGCTGCAACAAGGCCCAATTCAGGAGATTATCCAGCAGATCGGACAACCGCTTTCCCGTCACATCCAGTTTTTGCGAAAGCATGCGGAGTTTCTCTATCCGGCCCTTTTCCAGGTAAAAGGCCATTTGTTCACCCACCCCCCGCAGGGCGATGATGGGACTCCGAATGTCGTGGGCGATGATGCCGAAAAAGCGGTCCTTGGTCCGGTTAAGTTGAGTCAATTGCTCGTTTTGTTCTTCGAGCTGGCGCTTGGTTTTGCGCAATTGCAGGAACAAATAACTGATGGCAGCTACCACTAATCCGAGCAGCAAAGCCACCAACAGATACAGTCGGTTGCGGGTTGCCAGTAGTTGCTTTTCCCGGTCGGCGGCTTCCTTTTCGGCCTTATAGGTGTTCACATTTTGCCGCACCTGTTCCTCCCTTAGGATACGCTGACCTTCCAGGGTGGCCAGGCTGTCCTTGATTGCTACGTATTCACGGTGGCTGGCTAAAGCTGCAGGATAATTACCCCGTTTTTCAAACAAACGGGCGCGCAACTCCATGACATCACTGTGATAGGACCGGTTACCGGACATAGTGGCCAACCGAAGTGCCTGATCGGCCGATGCCAGTGCCCGGTCGGTTTGGCCCTTCAATAGGTAAACTTCCGTCAGATCATAGGCCGCCTGGAAGGCCATGGAGTTGTTTTGCAGGGAGTCTGCCAGCCTGGCCAGCCGGGTAAGGACGGATCTGGATCGATCGAGGTCATCCTCCAATAGTGCCAGGCGACTCGATTGGTCCAGGTAATGAAGGTGCAAGTCAATCGATCCAAACCCATCGTTAAGATCGGCAATGCGGTCCAGTACTTTTTGTGCTTGTTCTGCCTGACCTTCGCGGATCCAAGTGTAGTTTAGCTGTACCAGGCCATTCAATACCGCCAGGGTGTCGTCCCGAGATTGATAGTACGCAATGGGAACCGAAAAAGTGCTGCGCGATGACTCGTAATCACCAACCAGGGTATATAACCGCCCTAAATCCATGTAGGCTTCCATCAATTCCCGATCCGAATCCAGGTTCTCCCAGATCCGGATGGATTCCCTGGCGTATCGAATGGCCTGGTCGAGCTTGCCCCATTGAGCGTACAGGTCGGTCAGTGATCCCAGCGCCCAGGCAACGGAGCCATTATCCCCTATCTTACGGGCGAGAATAAGTGCTTCCTGCAATAAAGAATCGGCCCTTGATAAATCGCCGATCTCCCGGTATGTATCGCCCAGGTGAACCAATGTTTGCATGATGTTGTCTGCCCCTCCGTCAGCATACATAGCGCTGATTCTGCCCAGGATATGGTTTATATCCGGTTCGGCTGCTACTTTCCGGAATGCTGCCAGTGCCTTTCTAAAGGCCTCCAGCGATTGCTCGTACTGCCCCGACCGACCGTAAATATTACCCAGGCACTTGTATGTATTCCCCACATTTTTAAGGGTTACCCGGTCATCCATGCGGTCCAGTGACCGGCGGATGATACGGAGGGAGGTGGTAAAGTCATTTTTCTCAAACAGGTAGTTTTCGGCATCATTGTAATCGACAAAGGCCAGGGCATCCGGGTCACCGGATAGTTCAGCGTACGTTCGGGCCTCTTTCATTAAACGGAATGCTTTGTCCACGTCACCCTCTATTCCGTAGGCTGCCATGTTGCGCATCACCAAGACGTAGGCCAGACCGGACCAGCTTTGGGTTTCGCGGGCCACTTCTTCGGCTTCCGCCAAAATGGAAAGCATCTTCTCGTCCTCGAACCGGAACAGGTAATAACGTGACAGCCCCACCATATAATCGATCTGATCGTATCCGGGTTCAGCTTCCGCTAAAAGGGCT
Organism: Saprospiraceae bacterium; assembly: GCA_030148525.1. Taxonomy (GTDB): domain Bacteria; phylum Bacteroidota; class Bacteroidia; order Chitinophagales; family Saprospiraceae; genus DT-110. The sequence goes on from JASBTH010000024.1 coordinate 2,474, forward strand.
TCCAGGCTGTCGATGGGCGATGGCTGAGCCATGAGGTTGCTACAACTGAATGTAAGTATCAGGCCTGTAATTACGCTTTTCATAAATGGTATGGGTTGTCCGCTTGCGCAAAAAATGAACCCGCCGGCGATGGTATCAGTCCCGCTCGCGGTGATTTTGGAGTAGGTCGTATGAAGGGCTCTTAAATTTACAAACATAAGTCGGAAAACGATACACGCAACACGCTCCGTGCAAAACGGTGCACGCGATAAGGTGGATCGGATTCCGTGTAGCGTACAACTGTACTAAAAAATCAATACGAAGATCTTTATCACCACTTCCATTGATGGTAAGGAGTTGCAACGGATTTTGCTTTCGCAAAAAGGCAAAGGCACCGTCTTTACCTCGTATTTAATTTGTAATAAATCCATATCACTATGCAGATCTCCGGTTTTTCAATCCCGACCATTGTTACCTGTTTTTTTCTTTGTACAAGCAGCCTGCACGCGCAAAATTTGACAGTGGAGGGCTCCGTCGGCATCGGTACAAATAGCCTTTCCGGTATACTGTCAATAAGTGCCAGTGGAGACAATGTGGAAACCTTATCTTTTATGGAGGGTATTTCTACCGATGCGAGCTTTTTCTTCGAATCCGACTTTGCTGGTGGCGGAGCAACGGGTAATTCGTTATCCTTCAAATCCTTCTGGGCAGATGAGGTAATGACTTTCCGGGGCGATGGTAATGTCGGTATTGGTACAGCAAGTCCAGAAACTAAGCTGCAAATTCTTGGTGGCACCGATGTAAACAGCACCGATGGCGGTTACCTCATAAACGGGTCCTTGACCGGCACTAACCTCGGTATAGACAATAACGAAATCCAGGCCCGTAATAATGGGAATGCCTCCGATTTATTTATCAATCCCGAAGGTGGCAATATTACCATGGCCCGGGATGGAGGTGTGGTGAGTATAGGGAGAACTCCGATTTCTAATGTTTCTCTGGCCATAGAAAATCTGACTGAGGATAATGTAGGCATCCGAGTGGAGACCGATGACTCCATGGATGGTGGCGTTTATTTTACATCTGCACGGTTTTCGAATACAGGTACCAATGGAACTGCTCTGGATGTCCCCATAGGATTTGCCCGAAAAGCAGGCGGAGGTTCGTGGGCCGGCACTTCCGATGCACGCACAAAAAGGGATGTAAAACCCTATGAAGAAGGGCTGGATATCCTGAAAGCCATCGATCCGGTGTGGTATACCTATAATGGCAAGGGCGACACCCCCGAAGGGCATCGCTTTGTGGGTGTCATTGCGCAAGAATTAGACAAAGTAGCCCAGCACATGGTCATTCCCGGGCAGGATGGGTATATGGCCGTCGACCCTTCGGCTTTCACCTACATGCTCATCAATGCAACCAAGGAACTGGATAAGGAAGTAAGCAGTTTAAGGTCAAAAAATCAGGCATTACAAAACCGTCTGGCAGACCTGGAGAACCTGGTCCAACAACTACTCGATCAAGATTCCGAAGAAGAGGCCCCCGTCATCCTGAATCAGGCTCCTTCCCTCGAACAGAATGAGCCCAATCCCTTTTACGGAACGACCCGGATCGGCTACTTCCTGCCCGACGAAGCCCTGGCGAAGGGCGGGTCTGCCCAATTGATCATAACGTCAGTTGATGGCAAGGAACTGCAACGGATTTCGCTTTCGCAAAAAGGCAACGGACAAGTTGATCTGCAAACGGGCAACTTCCCGGCCGGTACCTACCAATACTCACTGATGGTGAACGGGCAGGTGGTGGCTACGAAGCGGATGATCGTGAATTAATTGATAATGTTTAATTGTTAATTTTTAATTAGTTGGTTTAGAGGGTGCAATTAAAAATTAAGCATTAAATATTAAAAATTTCCTCCCACTATGGTAAATTGAGGTGTACCGAACCCCTTGATTTCATGCTCACCACCGACGTTTGCATTCTAGGCGCTGGTCCCGGCGGGGCCGCCACCGCCCTTCGCCTCAGTTACCTGGGTATTCCCTGTGTGTTACTCGACAAATCGACTTTCCCGCGCGATAAGATCTGCGGAGATGCCATCAGCGGCAAGGTAACCACATTGTTGAACCGCATGGATCCGGCGATGATGGAGCGCTTTCACGATCTGGGTCGCCAGGTCGATGTGTGGGGGATTCGTTTTGTGGCTCCTAATCGCAAAGCACTGGATCTGCCCTTTGAACCGAACTACGTCAGGGAGGAAAAGTCGGCCCCCGGGTACGTTGCCAAGCGGATTGATTTTGACAATTTTCTCATCGATGAGGTGAAACGCCGTGCGGATATCACCTTTAAGGAGGGGGTGGAAGTGCGCGATTTCAAACGGAATGCCGAAGGCTACTTCCTGACCGATAAGACGGGTGACCTGCACATACAGTGCAAACTCTTCGTCGATGCCAGCGGTGCCCATTCACCATTCAGCCGGCGACACGCGGGACTGGCCGTCGAACCCAACCACCACGCCGGCGCCCTGCGTGCGTATTACCGGGGCGTCACGGATATGCCCACCGATAATTTTATTGAATTGCGTTTTCTGAAAGAGCTCACACCGGGGTATTTCTGGGTATTCCCCCTACCCAACGGAGAAGCTAACGTGGGTCTGGGTATGCGGACCGATGTCATGAAGCGCAAAAAGATCAATCTGCGGGAAACTATGGAGCGCGTTATCCGGGAGCATCCCGACATTGCACCCCGCTTCCAACATGCCGAGCGCATCGGCCCGGTTCATGGCTACGGTCTGCCGCTGGGCTCCAAAAAGCGGCCACTTTCCGGCGATCACTACGTGCTGGTGGGTGATGCGGCTCATTTGGTAGACCCGCTTACCGGCGAGGGGATCGGCAATGCCTTCTACAGCGGGGTCATCGCCGCCGAGCAGGCCGAAAAATGCCTGGCAGCCAATGATTTCTCTGCAGAATTCCTCAAGGATTACGACGTTCGGGTCCAGCGCGTGTTGGGTGAGGAGATGCGCCTGACCTACCAACTACAGCAAATGGCGCGCTACCCCTGGATAGTCAACGTCATCGCCAATATTATCTCCTCCAACAAGAAAGTCATTGATTACATCTCGGCCATGTATACCGATTTTAGCCTGCGGGAGCAACTTGTCAAACCGTGGTTTTGGGTGAAGATGATGCTGCGGAGATAGATCGCTCCGCTTTTAGACCGCTCGCCTATTGGCTCGCTTCAAGATACTGGATCGTACACCTGCGGTGTACTGATAGAAACTAGGTGTACCTTCCGTCATTTAGCAATACGCCGCTAGTGCCGCGGGTCAAGATTATTTATTCTTCGAAGATAACGCAATCTTATATTCCGTACCTGACGGCACGGTTTTTTCTTGTCCGATTGTAATTTCTACCCATATCTGGTCCCTAACGGGACCCATGCAGGAGCCCCTTTAGGGGGCAGAATATGGGTAGAAACGAAAAAGTTGACGAGCGTGCCGTTATACCGACAACGAAGTGGTTTGGAACACCAAACCACTTCGAGTCGAGTATATACTCGCGTGAAAAGGTTTGGCAAAGCCCAAACCTTTTCGGAAGCGGTATAGGTACGCAATGTGTTCGGCCTCCAAAGGACCAATCGGCTTTAATGATTATTGATCCGCGGCACTAGAGGATCGACATCCATCCCCGATCGATCTGACCTTCTTCACTGCGTTTCAGGGGCGAGTCAATGATTGAGCACGATGGGCAGACGCTATAAATCGCGTCTCTACATCGATTCGGTGTTCTCGAAAGGGCTCCCTTTCTCCAATTCCCCCACTCTCCAAATCTCCTCATCTCCCAATCTCCGGTCGATCCAGAGGATCGACATCCATCTCCGATCGATCCGGAGGATCGATCACCTTCACTACCTCATCCGCACACCCCCACGAGATCGTATACCCCGAGCCCCCGTGCCCGTAATTGTGAATGATGTTGGTGCCGGGCTCGCGCTCCAGGCGCACGGAAGATCGCCCGGGACGGTGCCCGACCTTTACCTCCAGCACTTCCAGGTCTTTGAGCTGGGGTTGGTGCTGGGTGCAGAGGGTGCGGATGGTCCGGGTGGCCTGGGTGTCCTCTTCCGTGGAGGCGTCGTGAGCGATAGCGGTGCCCCCGAGAATGATATCGTCGGTGCGGGGGAGGGCGTAGGCGATGCGGTGGGGCATGTACTCATCGATGAAGCACTTCACGGGGGTGTCCGTTTTTTTCAGACGCAGGACCTGACCGCGGATGGGGTAGAGTTCCTGGTCATCACACAGCTCGCGGGCGCCCATGCCGGTGCAATTGACGAGCCAGTCGGCTCGCCGGGCCTCCGCCTCCAGGTCGGTGACCGTGCGGTATTCGACCTGCCCACCGGCCGACTGGAAGCGATCCATGAGGTAGGGCATATATTTACTGCTGTCGCTAAGGGGGACGCGCACGTAGTAGCCCGAGTGGTATTGCTCGGGGATCTCACCGGGAGCGGCGGGCGACTTGATGCCCTCCGGCAGGGCCGATTCCCAGTAGACGTAGGAAGGATCTTCGATGAAAACGAGGAAGTCGGTCATGAAGACGCCCGTCTTTTCTGGCTCCTTAGCCAACTGCCGGAAGACATCGAAGGTCTCTTTACTCCAGGCATTGACGCGGTCTTGTGGTTCGGCCGAGAAGGGAAACCAGATGGCAGCCGCTACGGCGGAGACCGTATCCTGAAAATGATCGCGGGAAATAATGGTCACCTGATGACCGGCCTCTTGCAACCGAATGGCGGTCGATAAGCCGGATACACCGCAACCAATGACGTTAATGTGGGCCATATGACTATTTTTTAGGACCAGCATGTACCAAAAACGGGGTAGCCAGGCGTTAGGATGCTCAATTGGGCAATGCACACAAATTGTGTAGTTTTGTCCGCGTTTGGGCTACCGGTCCATTTTTTGCGAAAGCTACTAAAAAAAGATATGTCTGTTACCGTTACGGAATTGACGAAAATATACGGAGAGCAACGGGCCGTGGATGCCATTACCTTCGAGGCCCGTCCCGGAGAGATCCTCGGTTTTTTGGGGCCCAACGGAGCCGGCAAAACGACCACCATGAAAATGCTCACCGGCTTCGTGGAAGCGACGTCGGGCCAGGCATCAGTCAGTGGTTTTGACGTGCAGGAACATCCGCGGGAGGTGCGCAAACGGGTGGGCTATCTGCCCGAGCACAACCCCCTGTACCTCGATATGTACGTGCGGGAATACCTGCGTTTTGTGGCCGGGCTGAATGATATTCGCAAGCCCGATAACCGGATCGACAAACTGATCGAGCAAACGGGACTGGAGCGGGAACAGTTTAAAAAGATCGGAGCCCTCTCCAAAGGATACCGTCAGCGGGTCGGTCTGTCACAAGCGATGCTGCACGATCCCGAGGTGCTGATCCTGGACGAACCCACCGCTGGGCTGGACCCCAATCAACTGGAAGAGATTCGTCAGTTGATCAAGGATCTGGGAAAGGAGAAGACGGTCATTTTTTCCACCCACATTATGCAGGAGGTCCAACTCCTTTGCGACCGGGTACTGATCATCGACCGCGGACAACTGGTAGCTAATGACCCCATCGAGGAATTGCAGGCCCGATTGGCGGGTGAAGTGCTGATCACCCTGGGATTCTCCGAAACGCTGGAACCCGGGTATCTGGAAAAGATTACCGGGGTGCAAAGCCTTCGCTCCCTGGGCCCCAAACGTTGGCAACTAACCGCTGAATCGGGGACTGATATTCGTCCGGAGATTTTCCGGGCAGTAGTGGAACAGGGCCACGTATTGGTGGAATTCCATCAGGAATCAGCTTCGGTGGAAAATGTGTTCCAGCGACTGACCCGGCGAACCCCTGTATCCTAAATGCACCTTATGAACAAACGACTGTACCTATTATTAGCCGGATTAATACTGTGCTCCAACCCGAGTTGGTCGCAGGAGGTGACACCCACCTTCGTATTTGAGAATGGGTTGTACCTGTCGTACGAGGAGTTTGTTCGCAACGAACCGGGTATATCCTGGGAAGATGTAGAAACAAGTCTGGTCACCAACCCGCGTACCTGGATCACCCAGGTAGAATATATTCGGGATCGCGAATCCGGCGAAGCGATTGCCATCGACCGCCTGTGGGGGTTATCGCTGGATGGGGTGCCGTACATTCGGATCGCCTCCGATAGTATTGATAAACCTTTGCCGGCCTTCGCGGGGTTACGTATTACCGGCGCGCTTTGCTATTTCCAGTACGAGCGAACGGAATCGCGGAACATCGAGATGGCCGCCTATAATCCCCTTACGGGAAAACCGTTCCGGCGCGGGGAGGTAACCCGGGATTTTGTGGAATTACGGGAGTTTGTACTGCGTTGGGAGGACGGCGCTATCGGACCTTTTTCCCGGGTGCAACTCATACAGTGGACTACGCGGGATCAGGTGATCCAGCAAACCCTGCGCCGACTGCGTCCCGACCAGGAAAACCTGGGCGACCAATTATACAATGTGCTGCTGTCCTATAATAAGCGACACCCGGCATTCCTTAAAGAAGAGTAGATAAACACAAGAATGGTAGCGATCTTTAAAAAAGAAGTACACGCCTTTTTCAGCTCCCTGATCGGTTATTTGGTGATCGGGGTGTTCCTGGTTTTACTGGGGTTGATCATGTTCGTATTTCCGGATACCAGTGTACTGGAATATCCTTATGCGACCATGGGGCAACTCTTTGATAATGCGCCCCTCATTTTTCTGTTCCTGATTCCGGCGATCACTATGCGGATGTTTGCGGAGGAACGCCAGAACGGGACCATCGAATTCCTGCTCACCAAGCCGGTGCGCAAGGCGGATATAATCCTGGGTAAATACCTGGCGAGTATGACTCTGGTCGTCTTTGCCTTGCTTCCGACCCTCTTGTATTACTGGACGATCAGCCGGCTCGGATCGCCTCCGGGGAATCTGGACTCTGGTGCGGTGCTGGGGTCGTACCTGGGGTTACTGCTGCTGGCGGGGTGTTTTACGGCCATCGGCCTCTTCGCTTCCACCCTGAGCACTAATCAGATCACGGGTTTCGTGGCCGCCACCTTCTTGTGTTTCCTGCTCTACTATGGCTTTTTCTTTTTCAGTAAGCTGCCCGTGTTTTTCGGACGCGGTGATGTGCTGGTGCAGATGCTGGGGATCGATTTTCACTACGAGGCCATCAGTAAGGGTGTGATCGATAGCCGCAACGTCATTTATTTTTTAAGTGTGATCGGATTCTTTTTATTTGGCACCCAATTGGCCCTGGAACGGGTTCGTTAACATGCTAACAGCTTCCAATAAATAAGATACATGCGTACAAACGCTCTGGTACAATGGCTTATCTTTTTGGGCATCCTCATCGCCCTGAATATCCTGGCAAACAGCCGCTTTGGCAACGTGGCCCTCTATGGTCGTCTGGACCTGACGGAAGAAAAGCGATTTACCCTGACCGAAGGTACCCGTGACCTGTTGCGCGACCTGGATGAGGTCGTGTACGTGCAGGTGCTTCTGGAAGGGGAAATGCCGGCCAGTTTCAAACGGCTACGACTGGCTACCCGGGAAATACTGGAAGATTTTCGCGCCCGCTCCACCCGGATCGAATTCAGTTTTGAGAATATCACCGAAGGCGACCCGGAGGAGGTAAACCAACGCACCCAGGAATTAGCGCAGGTGGGCATTGTGCCCCGGCAGATCCGCGTGCAGGAAGGTACGGAGTTTCGCCAGCAGTTGATCTATCCGGTAGCTGTGGTCAATTATAAAGGCCGTTCCCTGCCGGTAAACCTACTGGAAAATGATAATCCGACCCTCGACGACGAGATCGATCTCAATAACTCGGTAGCTCTGCTGGAATACAAACTGGCCAACGCCATTGAAAAGTTGCAGAACCCCCTCAAACGCAATGTGCTGTTCACGACCGGACACGGGGAATTGGGTCCCCGCCAGACGGCCGACCTGGAGGCTAGCCTGAACAGCTACTACAATACAGGGCGATTATTGCTGGATAGCCTGACCGCCATCAGGGAAGGGGTCGATGCCCTGATCATCGCCAAGCCCACCCGACCTTTTTCCGAAAGGGATAAATTCAAGATCGACCAGTACGTGATGAACGGGGGTAAGGTCCTCTGGCTGATCGATCCCCTGCGTATTGACCTGGACAGCCTGAGTGGCCGCAAGGACTACGTGCCGGTACCTTACGAATTGGAACTGGATGATCTGCTATTCCGCTACGGTATCCGTTTGGAACCCAATCTGGTGCTGGACTTACAGAATACCCGCATACCCCTGGCCACGGGAATGACGGGCGATGGGCCGCAATTAGAGCGTTTCCCCTATCCCTACCACGTGGTAACCACCTTCAACGGTACGCATCCGGTGATCAAGGGACTGGGGCCGGTGAATCTGTTTTATCCGGCAACCCTGGATACGACGGTGCGGGCAAAATATCCACTGACTAAAACCGTATTGGTCGAATCGACCGAAAATACCCGCCTGCAATACGCGCCCGTGCGCATGAACTTTGAGTTTCTGCGGTATGGGTTGGATGAGGCGAAGTTTAATAGCGGGGTGCAACCCATGGGGATGTTATTGGAAGGCACCTTCTCGTCCCTGTACGAAAACCGTGTGACCGATGATATGATGGCCGGCCTCGATAGTTTGGGGCAGCCCTTCCGCGCTCAGTCGCCGCCCAGCGCCATGCTGGTGATTGCCGACGGGGACGTGGCCGAAAATCCGGTGGGAGGTCCCAATCAGGAGATCCGTCCGCTGGGGTACAATCCCTTCGAACAATACACCTTTGCTAATAAGGACCTGCTGATGAATGCGGTGGAATATATGCTCGACGAAGGTGGGATCATCGAGGCCCGGGGTAAAGAGGTGCGCCTGCGCCTGCTCAATACGGCCAAAGCAAAACGGGAGAAAACCACCTGGCAATTTGTAAATATCGCCTTACCGCTGGTCTTTCTGGGGCTGGTAGGAGCGGGGTATACCTACTGGCGCCGTCGTCGGTACGGGCAACCAAGAAGAGAGAATCATGAAGCGGAGTAGGATCTTATTATTGGCATTGTGTTTTATCGGAGGGATAGCTGCTGCGCTGACTCTGCGGAACCAGCAAACTACCGCAAAGGGCACCCTGGGCAACGATCGCCTGTTTAAGGTGGAGGATACCGACCGTATTGGCCGCATCTACCTGGTACATCGCGACGGGGAAACGGTGGATCTGAAGCGGAAGGGGCGTAAGTGGGTGTATAATGATGGTTATCAGGCACGGCCCAACGCCATGGACAACCTGCTGCACGCCATTGGGACCATTCAAATGAAGTACAAACCAGCCGAGGCGGCCGTGGGAAATATGGTGCGTGATCTGGCAGCCCACGGGATTAAAGTAGAGATCTACGATAGACAGGGGGAACGGATGAAGACCTACTACGTAGGCGGCGGAACCGCCGATGAACGCGGTACCCACGTGATCATGGACGGTGCCGAACAGCCCTACGTAGCCCACCTGCCCGGCTGGGAAGGCAACCTGCGTTTCCGCTATAACCTGCGCGGGGACGACTGGCGCGATAAGTCCGTTTTTGCCGAAGAGCACGAAAAGGTAACCCGCATTTCGGTGGAATATCCCCGACAAAAGGATAAGAGCTTTGTGCTGGAAAAGAAGGGGAACAATCTGGAAGTCAAACCCTATTATCCAACCACTCCGGAAGCGAAAAGTCCACCGGCACCTGGTCGGGCCGAAGCCTACCTGTACGAATACGAATCCATGGTTGCCGAGGCCTTCGAAAACAATAATCCCCGTCAGGACAGCATTCGACAAACCCTGCCTTTCAGTATCATCCGGGTGGCCCGTACCGACGGCTCCACCAGGGAGGTGCGCCTGTGGCCGGTGCGGCCCCTGGTGACCATGTGGGAGTCGGTCGGAGAAACGCCCCAACAACCGGTTGAGCGGTATTTTGCGGGTACGGATAAAGGGGATTTTTTCCTGGTACAGCACCGGGTATTTCGCAGGATATTAATGCCTTATTCCAGTTTTTTTGCGGAAGCGAAGGAATAATAGAGTATAAGGTAGCCTCTAAGAACGATTATGTTCCCAATAGATGATTCTACGGGTGTGATAATCATTCTTTGAGTTCATGATTTTTTGGTCCACGGCCCACGGTCCACGGCTCACGGTCCACGGCTCACGGTCCACGGCTCACGGCCCACGGTCCCTGCCTACGCCAGGGCTTCGGCAGGCATGCACGGTTCACTGATTTAACCTTTACCTACTATGCCCACCATCACCTTGTGGAAACGGGAATCTCAACCTTTGCTCTAACTAGTATTGGTTTTCAATGCTTTATAGAGATATAGTTAAGAAGCGTTAGGGGGACCTATGTCCTGTCCATCGGCCCTATACCTACTACTAAATACAATCTGTGGTTGTGGAACTCAGTCGCTGCTAAACAAATGGGTCTCAACCTTATGTTTATTAATAAATCAAGCGTCTCCATGAGTAAATATCAATGGCTGTGGCTGATCGCTTTCCTGTTGTTGGGAAGTAGTTTCCTGCCTGCTTCCGAATGGGGATTCTTCGGGCACCGGCGGATAAATAGGCTGGCAGTGTTTACCCTTCCTCCCGAGATGATTCCCTTCTATAAAAAGCACATCGAGTACATCACCGAGCACGCCGTGGATCCGGATAAGCGACGGTACGCTACGCGCCACGAAGCTGTTCGGCACTACATCGACATCGATCACTGGGGCGAATTCCCCTTTCCCAATGTGCCCCGGGAGTGGTCGGAGGCTATCATGACTTACGCCGAAATGCGGGTGATTAACGGTAATGGGGACACCCTGATCGCAGCTCATCCGGAGGTGATGGATTACAGTGGGCAGGTTGTCCGCTACGTCGGTAATGACCCTGAGCTGGCAGCCTGGTGGGCTCAGACTTCGCTGCCGGTGAATGAGTACTTGACTTGGTTTCGCAAACACGTGATGCCGCAATACTACGAGGAAGACTGGGTGGCTACCCCCTCTGCCTTAAGTGAATTGATGGGCAGGGAAACCGACTGTCGGGAGGTGCGCTTTATCGATCACTTTTCGGAATACGGCGTATTGCCCTACAATTTACTGCGCGTGCAGAATAACCTGACCGAAGCTTTTCGCAGTGGTAACGAAGCGGCTATTCTGCGACTTTCGGCCGAGCTTGGTCATTACATCGGTGATGCGCACGTACCCCTGCACACCACCGAAAACTATAATGGAGAATTAACTAACCAGCGCGGCATCCACGCCTTTTGGGAAAGCCGCATCCCCGAGCTCTTTGCCGACGAGGAGTTTGATCCCCTGGTCGGTCGCGCCGAATACATAGCCGAACCGGCCGACTGGTACTGGGACATTGTCCTGACCAGCCACCAATTGGTCGACAGTGTGCTGCGGGTCGAAAAGCAACTCAGCCAAGAATTTCCGGTCGACCGCCAATACTGCTTCGAAGAGCGTCTGGGCCGCACCGTCCGTGTAGAATGCACGGAATACGCCCGCGCCTACCAGCAGCGCATGCGCGGCATGGTCGAGGAGCGGTGGCGGGCCAGTATCCACGCCATAGGCTGCGCCTGGTACACCGCCTGGGTCGACGCCGGCCAGCCCGACCTGAGCCTGCTCGGCACCGGCCTCACCCCCTCCGAATCCGACTACTTCCGCCAACTGGAGGAGGCTTTCCGGGCGGGTGAGGCGCAGGGGAGGAAACATTGATCAGGTTTGAGGTGTGAGGTTTGGGGTTTGAGGTGGATCGCTGATCCTTCCCCGGCCACCGAAGTATTACGCAGGTGTGCTGGATCGCGGCAACGATTTATCCAAAAAAAACCGGAGCCCGACTTTCTATTGTAACGAGGACAAAACATTAGTCAGGTATGAGGTGTGAGGTTTGGGGTTTGAGGTAACCTGGAACCTAACCTATAACCTCACACCTCAAACCTCAAACCTGTTATTTATCTTTGGGGCCATGAAACAACTACGAGCACGTTTGTCCCTGCTGTTGAAGGGCATGGCCATGGGAATTGCGGAGGTTATTCCCGGCGTAAGTGGCGGAACCATCGCCTTTATTACCGGCATTTACGAAGAACTGATCAATACGATCAAATCGGTGCTGGGGCCCGATTGGTTTGTGGCCTTACGGCAAAAAGGATTTCCCGCCTTTTGGCAAACCATCAACGGAACCTTTCTATTATTTCTGATGGCCGGCATGGCTTTGGGTGTGGTGGTCGGAGTGCTGGGGGTTTCACATTTGCTGGAAAACTACCCGGTTTTGCTCTGGTCGTTTTTCTTCGGGTTGATCATTGCTTCGGCCTGGTATATTGGCAAGCAAGTGCGCCGGTGGGGGATGGACCGGGTGCTGGGACTGGTGCTGGCAGCGGCGCTGGCCTACTGGATCACCATTGCCAGTCCGAGTCAGGGGAATAGTGCGTACTGGTTTGTCTTTGTGTCGGGGATGATTGCGATTTCCGCCCTGATCCTGCCCGGTATTTCGGGAAGTTTCATTCTGCTGCTGCTGGGGATGTATACCCTGATCATTCCTTCGGTCAAGGCGGCCCTGACGGGGGGCGACACCCAGAGTCTGATCACCCTGGTCGTTTTTGCCGGCGGTTGCGTGGTGGGACTGGCGACCTTTTCGCGGGTGTTATCCTGGACGTTCAAGCGGTACCACGACCTGACCATGGCGGTGCTGACCGGATTCATGATCGGTTCCCTGAATAAGATCTGGCCGTGGCGGGAGGTGCTCTCGTACCGGACGGATTCGTCGGGACACGAGGTGCCTTTTCTGGAACGGTCGGTTTGGCCATCCAATTTCCCGGGAGATCCGATGGTGCTGCCGGCGATTGGTCTGATGATCGCGGGGATCCTGCTGGTCCTCGTATTGGATCGGTATGACGCCAAAAAATAAGAGGCATGGGAACGGAGAAACTTTTTTTTAAGGAGGCATTGCGGTCGTACGATCAATTGTACGGACTGATCGGCTACCCTTTATCTCATTCTTTTTCAAAGAAATACTTTACCGCCAAATTTGCGGCACTGGGTCTGGCGCAGACGCATGCCTACGATCTGTTCCCGCTGGAGCACATCGAGGAGCTGCCGCAACTGCAGGAATGGTACCCTAATCTGGTGGGGCTTAATGTGACCATTCCCTACAAGCAGGAAGTTCAACCATACCTGACCCAGCTTGATCCCGCTGCCGAAGCGGTAGGAGCGGTGAACACCATTCGTTTGCGGGGGCAGGAGTGGATGGGCTTTAACACGGACATTATCGGGTTCGACGAATCCGTTAAAACCATATTGGAGGGGCGGTCCCAACCAACCCGGGCGTTGGTCCTGGGCACGGGAGGTGCCGCCAAGGCTGTGGTGTACGTTTTGCGAAAGCGGGGAATGGAAGTACAGTTGGTTTCCCGTACGGCCGGACCTGACCGGATTACCTACGCTGAGCTGGCTCCCGACCGTATAGCCGATTACCCGCTGATCGTCAATACAACGCCGCTGGGGACGGCACCCAGGGTGGATACTTGTCCGGATCTACCCTACGAGGCCCTGGGTTCGGATCATGCTTTACTCGATCTGGTGTACAACCCGGCCGAGACCGAATTTATGAAGCGGGGTGAGGCCAGGGGTGCCCGGGTGATGAATGGCTTGCAGATGCTGGAAGGGCAGGCGGAGGCGGCCTGGAAGATCTGGCAGGCTGGGTAGGGTGAAAGGTTGAGGCTAAGGTTGAGGTTGAGGTTCCCGCCTTCACTACGTTTCGGCGGGAAGGGAAGGTTGAGGCGAAAACATGGGACCACGGTCCACGGTTCAAGGTCCACGGTTCAAGGTCCACGGTCCACGGTCCGAGGCCCAAGGTCAACGGTTGACGGCTAACGGTCATTCACTGCGCGGGGATTTTAAATTTTTAATGTTTAATTTTTAATTACGGTTATGTTTTTCAGTCTTATATATAAACCTCCCCAATTCCCCGGCAGGCGAAGGATGCCGCTACCCAGCATTAAGGAAGGTATGGTGATATTTCCAGGTTACCATAAGCCGTGAGCCGTCTACCGTGAGCCGTCTACCGTGAGCCGTCTACCGTGAACCTGATTCATGCTTTCGCAAAAAATGTCCGGAAGGTTAGGCAAAATTCACGGAGCTAATTACCTTCTGGTGCCTTTACCAAATATTACTAAATTAACATGCGTGGTTCATCCTAATACCATGCTAAGGAATGACTATGGAAAAGCAAGGAAATCCCGTTTCTTCCACCAATAAGACGGATGCTGAAGTGCGCGAAAAATGGGGGATATCGGCTGATACGCGGGTGGATTTTACCGATACAGAAATTGCCTTTGCGGATCGCTCCGATAAGGAGTTGAAGAAAATGGCCTGGCTGTTCGGACTGATGAATAAGCACTGGCTGGTTGGTTTGGGCTCTAAAATTGGCATGGCGGCCGTAAAGCTGCGTCTGCCCTTCGTGGAAACGGCGGTTAAGAACACCATCTTCGAGCAATTTTGTGGCGGAACCACTCTTTTGAATGCCCAACCGACGATCGACCGTTTGTACAAAAGTAATGTACTGACCATTCTGGATTACGGAGCCGAGGGCAAGGAAACCGAGGAGGATTTTAACAAGACCATGAACGAGACCATCCGGGCGATCGAGTTTGCGGCCACCAACGAAAGTGCTCCCATGGTGAGTTGTAAAGTGACCGGCCTGGCAAGGTTTGAGTTGCTGGAAATGCTCTCCGCAGGCGTATCCATGACCGACGAATTACGCACCGAATACAAGGCGGTGCTCAAGCGACTCGACGCCATTTGTAATAATGCCTGCAAGACGGCCGACGTATCGGTACTTATCGATGCGGAAGAGACCTGGATACAACCGGCTATCGATCACATGGTAAATTTGCTGATGCGTCGCTACAATAAAGAACGGGCCGTGGTGTACAATACCTTCCAAATGTACCGGAACGACCGTCTGCCCTTCCTGACGCAGTCCTTTGATGAGGCACGCAAACACAAATACATTCTGGGGGCCAAGCTGGTCCGTGGCGCCTACATGGAAAAGGAGCGCGACCGGGCTGAAGACAAGGGGTATCCGTCGCCGATCAATAAGACCAAGGAGGCCACCGATGATTGCTACAATACGGCCCTGCGCTTTTGCCTGGAGCACTACGAACAGATCGCCTGTATCAATGCCAGCCACAATGCGGCGAGCTGCCAGTTGATGGCCGACCTCATCCGCCAGAAGAATATTCCCCGCGATCATCCGCACCTGATGTTCTGCCAACTGTACGGTATGAGTGATAACCTCACCTACAACCTGGCCGCCCACGGGTATACGTCCGCCAAGTACGTGGTGTACGGAAGTGTGTGGGATGTTGTGCCCTACCTCATCCGCCGGGCGGCGGAGAACACCTCCGTGACCGGGGATATGGGCCGGGAATACGGTCTGGTGATG
>JASBTH010000030.1 GCA_030148525.1 Saprospiraceae bacterium
CCCAAGGGCTGCGCTCGCTTGTCACTATCCAACGTGGGTAACAGCTAGGGGGAACCGCCGTGGTACGTTAAAGCGTATGCCCGGTGGTGTGGGGGGGACGGTGGTCATAGACCACCTACCTATCCCGATTAGAAACGTAAACGGAAAAGTTGACGAGCGTGCCGTTAGGTACGCAATGTGTTCGCCCTCCCAAGGACCGATCGACTTTAATGATTATTGACCCGCGTCACTACTGGATCGACTGGGGGCATGGCCAGCAAAAATCTCGTGCTGGCGGATCGCCCACCCGGATTCGAGGACAATCACGGAAGGACAGGAAGTACAACAGGGAGAAGTGATTGGAACAGTAGGTAATACGGGGAATGCCAGTCGGACCAGCCCGCATCTGCATTTTGAGGTGCACGTTAGTCAGGGTAAACCGATTGACCCGGCACTATCTTTTACGCTGCCGTAAAAAGTAATTTCATCATTCATCATTCATCATTCATCACTCATCACTCATCACTCATCATTCAGAAATTTAACCATATGCTGCGCCGCCTTTTGCGACGCACCACTATGGCCCAATTTGGCCTTCAGTTCCCGGTAACCTGCCTGAAGGGTGGTCCGGTGCCGAGGGTCTAATAAACGGTCAAGTTCAGAGAGGATTCGTTTTGGACGAAAGTCCGATTGGATGAGTTCGGTGACGAGTTCGCGATCGACTACCAGGTTGACCAGCGAGATAAACCTGACGCGGATTACCCGCCGGGCGATTTGGTAGGAGAGGGGAGAGCCCTGGTAGCATACGACTTCGGGTACTTCGAAAAGCGCTGTTTCCAGGGTAGCTGTACCGCTGGTTACCAGGGCGGCATCAGCCAGGGAAAGGATATCGTAGGTGCGCCCGCTAACCAGCGGGATAGAGACGCCTTCTTTGTCCAGGATACTTTGGTAAAAGTCGTCGGGAATGGACGGAGCACCGGCCAGCACAAATTGGTATTGCGGTCGGGCCTTTGCTGCCGCCAGCATGCCTTGGAGCATGCGACTGATCTCCTGTCGGCGGGAGCCTGGTAAGAGGGCTACCAGTGGGCGATCGGGGTCAAGCCCATATTCCTGGTGGAATTCCCGGGGGGCATCGTAGCGGTCGATCACATCGAGCAGCGGATGTCCCACAAACTCCACTGAATAATCGTATTGATCGTAAAAGGCCTTTTCAAATGGCAGGATGACGTACATCTTATCCACCGATTTCTTGATGGCGTGGACCCGTTTGGCATTCCAGGCCCAGATTTGTGGGGAGATGTAATACAGGACACGAATGCCTTGTTGGTGTGCCCATTTGGCAATGCGCAGGTTGAATCCCGGATAATCGATCAGGATGAGGGCGTCCGGCTGAAAGGCTAGTATATCTTTTTTACAGAAGGACATATTGCGGAGAATAGTCCGCAGGTTCATTACTACCTCCACAAAGCCCATAAAAGCAAGGTCCCGGTAGTGTTTAACCAGGTTCATGCCTTGTTTTTCCATCATGTCTCCGCCCCAACCGCGGATATTGGCTGCCGGGTCCTCCTGGCGTAGGGCTTTGATCAGGTTACTACCGTGCAGATCACCCGAGGCCTCCCCGGCGATGATGTAATACTTCATGAGCTTCCGTATCGATTTTGCCGAAAGGCTAATCCAATATCTTAGTTACCAAAAAGTGTGGTGCCAAAATACACCACCCACACCAGGCTGTAGATCAGGGTAGCACTCAACACTCCGCGCATAGATTTAGCTTTTCGGGTGCGTTGATAGTAGCTAAATGGAACCAAATTCACGCAAATAGCCATGAGTAGTATGGTGCGTCGGCGAAAAATGAATTCTCCGCTGCCGCCCTGAAGATAGCCGGCCGCGTGAATCTCTTCCAGGATCACCAATAGCAGGGCATAGCCAACAAAAGGGATGAGAATCCCCAGGATGAGACCCAGCCAGACATTGTTGCGCTGTAACATACTAAGTAGGTATAGTTATTTGATTAATATCCTTAATACCCTTCATAGCCCGGTAATTGGTCAGGTCATGCATGGAGGGAACGACGGAAATATACCCATTTTGCAGGGCCCAGATGTCCGTGTCTTCTTCGTAGTCGTCATTAACGAAACGACCGGTCAACCAGTAGTAGGGCTGGCCACGAGGATCGCGGGCTTCCTGAAACTCTTCCACCCAGCGCGCATCGGCTTGCCGACACACGCGCATGCCCTTGATCTGACTGGTGGGTAGTGATGGGATATTTACGTTGAGCAAACTGCCGTCGACCATTCCGTGCTGCAATACATAGCGCATCAGGGCTTTCACGTAGGGGCGCGAGGCCTCAAAATCAGCATCGAAGGAATAGTCGAGCAGTGAAAAACCAATGCTGGGAATATGCTCCAGTGAGGCTTCCATTGCGGCCGAGAGGGTTCCCGAATAGATGATATTGATGGAGGCATTGGATCCGTGGTTCACTCCGGAAACACAAAGGTCTATCTCGCGGTCTTTCAGGACTATGTTTTTTGCCAATTTCACACAATCGACCGGAGTACCTGAGCATTCGTAGCTTTCAATGCCTTCAAAAACTTGTACCTTGCGCAGGCGAATGGGATCATCAATAGTAATGGCGTGCCCCATACCCGATTGGGGTGAATCCGGAGCGACGACTATCACCTCTCCAATCTCCTTTGCAGATTCTACGAGGGAGCGAATACCGGGGGCGGCGATACCATCATCGTTGGTGACCAGAATGAGCGGTTTTTTCATTGGGTTGGCTTTTGTATTCTTTAGTATTTTTGCGAAAGCAGGACAGGCACGCAAAAGTAGCAGGAATAAACGATATGACATTCATTTTACCGACCAAATCAACTCCTGCCGTACACCCCTGTTACCCTTGGTAGTCAAAACAAACCAACATGGCATTATCTGGAAAAAAAGGCATTCTTCTCGTAAATCTAGGCACACCCGACGATCCTGGGCGGGGTGCGGTATATCGCTATCTCAATCAATTCCTGATGGACCCAAGGGTGATCGACTACCCCTGGCTGGCCAGATTTCTGATCGTACGAGGGATTATTTCGCCTATTCGCTCCGGTAGCTCCTCCAAATTGTATAAACAGTTGTGGACAGACCGCGGCTCCCCCCTCAAGGCGTACGGTGAAGACGTATCGAAAGGGGTACAGGAAATACTGGGGGATGATTTTGTGGTCGAACTGGCCATGCGGTATCAGAGTCCCTCTATCGAATCAGCTCTTCAACGCCTGATGAAGGCCCAGGTGACCGATATTGTCGTGTTTCCCATGTTTCCGCAATATGCGTCAGCCACCACCGGCTCTATACACGACGAGGTAATGCGTCTTTTGCGCAAGCAACAGATCATTCCCAATGTGCAGATGATCAACTCCTACTACGACTTCGATCCGATGATCGAGATCTTTGCAGATAATGCCCGTAAGTTCGATCTGGACAGCTACGATAAGATCATCTTTAGCTACCACGGATTGCCCGAGCGCCAGCTGCGTCGGGCCGACGAGTTTAATCACTGTACCAAGGCCGAGGACTGTTGCCAGCATATTTCCAAGGT
>JASBTH010000034.1 GCA_030148525.1 Saprospiraceae bacterium
CTTCAGGAAGTTCGATCCGGGCAATCCCAGATCCTGACGGTTGTAGGGTGTGGCGGAGATCGGGATAAAACCAAGCGGCCAAAAATGGCGGCAGTAGCCTCCGGATTGAGTGATCAGGTAATTCTGACCTCCGATAATCCGCGTACGGAAGATCCGTTGACTATCATCCGGGATATGGAGGCAGGCATACCGGCCGAAAAACGGTCAGCAGTGCTCTCGATCGCCGATCGCCGGCAAGCAATACGCACGGCCTGTCGGATTGCCCGGGCAGGAGACATAATACTCGTGGCCGGAAAAGGGCACGAAACATATCAGGAAATCAACGGGGTGAAACACCCCTTCGATGATAAAGAAGTTCTAAAAGAAGAGCTTCTGGGATAAACCGAAAAACGAACGTAAAACCATGCTAATTGAACTAGTAGAATGGCTGGAATCTCAGTTTGGTCCCATTCGGGGAGCAGGACTGTTCCAATACATTACTTTTCGGGCAGGAGTAGCTATCATCCTGTCCCTGTTAATATCCATGGTATTCGGTGGTCGGATTATCCGCTATATGAAACGATTGCAAATTGGCGAAAGCATTCGCGACCTGGGCCTTGAGGGCCAAAAGGAAAAGGAAGGAACCCCCACCATGGGAGGCGTCATTATCATAATGGCCATTCTGGTTCCCTGCATTCTAATGGCTCGTCTCGATAATGTGTACATCGTCCTTATGATCCTGGCAACCAGCTGGATGGCCATCATCGGCTTTATCGATGATTATATAAAGGTCTTCCGGAAGAATAAAAAAGGGCTGCGCGGCATCTTTAAGGTAATGGGGCAAATCGGACTGGGCCTGATCATCGCACTGACCATCATCCTGAATGATGATGTAGTGGTGCGTATGGAAACTGGTACAGCTGAGTCAATCGGGTTATCTGATGATCAACGGGTAGGTCAGTTCATCTACACGGAGGCTGGCAACACCGTCATCGAAAAAGCCGATTACAAGACTAATCTGACCAATGTGCCCTTTTTCAAGGGAAATCGATTGGATTACGCCTGGCTGCTACCGTTGAAGGATAGTGCTGCCAGGAATTGGGTCTGGTTGCTGTTCGTTCCGCTGGTGATTTTCATTGTGACGGCAGTTTCCAATGCGGCTAACCTGACCGATGGACTCGATGGACTCACTACCGGTGTTTCCGGCATTATCGCGGTGACCCTGGGTATTTTTGCCTATGTATCGGGAAACTCAATTGCCGCTAACTATCTGAATATCCTGCATTTGCCGGGTACGGGTGAGTTGGTGATTTTCGCGGCCTGCCTGGTCGGTGGTTGCATAGGTTTCCTCTGGTACAATGCGTATCCCGCACAGATATTCATGGGGGATACGGGAAGTCTGACCCTGGGGGGGATTATCGCAGCCCTGGCCATTGTCTTGCGCAAAGAGCTGCTCATCCCGGTCCTGTGTGGTGTATTCCTTGCGGAAACGCTGT
>JASBTH010000374.1 GCA_030148525.1 Saprospiraceae bacterium
CCTGTCGCAATTGATCGGGGTGAGCCGGAAAGAAACGGTACATCCGCCGCAAGGTCGTTTGGGGAAACGGTTGCTCCAGGGCAGCTTCCAGCAGATCGTTCTTTTGATCCTCCAGACCATAGCACTCGTCTCCCGTTAGTAATATCAGGCGGGCCAGGCGGCCCATATTACTGACAAGGTGGGCATCGATATACTGACTTGCGTCAAAAATCAGGAGATCTAATACCGGTCCCCCTTCCGTCGAAAAGGCCTGCCGTGCGGCCAGGGAGGTGGTGAACAAGGCCGGAACCATCTCGGAAACGGCCTCTGCCGTAGTCCGATCCATGGGGAGGGGGAGGTTCTGGGGTTCGGCAACGGGAATAAAAAGGCGCTGGTATAAGCTTTTTTGTTTGCGGCGCAGGCCCGTGAGGAAATCAAATCGCCGCACGCCGTGCACGAAAGCTACCCGGTCAGCCACGGATACACGTAGCTTTTGCCATAGATGTCCTTGCTTCTCCTCGAGAAAGCTGTTTTCGGGAATGTGTTCGTTCTGGTGTTCGTGAAGTACCTGGTCCAGATACCAACTGCTAAAGGAGGCTTCCCAGTCGGTCGCTTTTACCCGAGCCATAGCCTCAATTATAGCTCGTCCGCCAGCCGATTGATGCAGCCAGAAATGCCGCCAGTCGTAAAAGGCAGGAAAGTCGCGCAGACTTAGTTGCAGGTGGTCCAGCAACCCCAAAACCTGTTCGATGAATTGTTGCTGGCCATCCAACGTAATCGCCCGGTTAGCGGGAGTTTTGTTCAGTAATTCGCGATCCTGCAACTGATTGAGCAGAGCGGTAAGCTTTTTTTGCAGTAATTCAGCATCGGTCGACCAGTTCAATTTGGGATGGAATTGCGTAATTGAAACGCTTTTCTTGAGTGGTGCGATCCGGTCGGTATGCCCTTGATTCCATTTATCGAGCGCTTCTTCAAAACCCTTCAGGCCCGCAGCAAGCGTGCGCATATTCCGCGTATCCAGATCTTGGGGGAATTCGTAAGGCATCAGGTCTTCCAGCTGATGAGCAGCCACCAGCCGTCGATATTTTTCCCGGACCCGTTCGCGCATTTGTGCGATGGAGCGAACCCGACCCGACAACCATTCGTAGATTTTTATGGACAAATTTGATGTTAACATAAAATCATCACCGTATTGCCGCTCACCTTCTTCCAGTTCGGTGAACAGACCTTCCAGGTGTTGACGCATGCGTCGGTAGTAATCGTCGTACAGAGCACGAAGTCCGTCGGTATAGCGATTAAGACTCAGGATAAAGGCATGTTGAAGTTTGCTGAATTCGCTGATAAACAGATCCAGTTCCCGACTTAGAAAGTCATGGGCTTCCCGGGCATTCAGCGTGAGGAACAAGCGGTCCTGTACGGCGTTCAAGGGGTGATGCAACGTACCCAGAGATTCATAGAGGGGTTGCCCTATACGAATGGTCCGACGCAAAGCCTCGTATTCCTCCATCGTATGGCTTATGGGATAACGGCGCAGGGAATTGGCCAGTAGTTCCCGGCCGGCTTTTTGGCTACTCCTTAGGAATAAGCCCACCGTCTCGGTCCAATCCAAGTTGCCGAAGCATGGCTTGCGAACTGCTCGTGACCGTTGTTGAAAATTTGTCTCCAAACGGTGATAAGCGCGCAGGTCGCGCTCGTGGGTCATCTTATCGAAGGTAATTGGGGTTCCCTGTTGTTTAGCCAACAAGAACAACAATTGTTGTAATTGAGGACTATCTTCTTCCAGGCGGCGCAGGGCGAATCCCATGCCCGGCAAGCCCAGTGCCTCCATACGGTTTTGCAAAAAGGGTATGGTCGGGGGGCGATCGGATACGACCAATACGCGTTGACCATTTGCCAATGCCTGAACGACCAGGGTTTCTATAAAAAGTTTTTCGCCGGTACCCACAGGAGCGCGAACCACATTTACGGGTTGGCTCTGACTTTTAGCAAAAGCCTCCTGCTGATTTGGGTCCAGAATCTGATGGGGAGGAAAGACGGGGCCATCCGCGGGCCGACACTGATCGGGCCAACCCTTCCAAACTGCTTTTCGGGTAAACAAATGAGCGGGATGCGGGAATACACCGAGCAAAGCCGACCAAGCCAGTTGAGCCTCCTTTTCCGATGATAAACTGGGTAATGGCCCGAAACGAGTAGCCTGGCCGGAATGCTGTTCCAGGAATTGCAACAGCATATGTACCCGGTCATTGCCGCCCTCGGGCAACTTATCAGACGGGAAAAACGTTTTTAATAATGGTCCGATGAACGGATTTAGTCGCGGCCCCTCCGGTTTATTTCTCCCCAAATACCACCGTTGCCCCTGGTATGGATCCGGCCGCAGCCTAACCCGCCATAGAAATAAAGGTGCCGCATAGGATCCATCGGCCCGACGAACTCGCAGAACGGGAAACCCAACTTGTAATGGGTCAGAAAACTTGCTTTGGGACGCATTTATCGATTCCCGGTAAAAGTGCCAAAGTTGCTCATCCTGATCGTATGAAACTTGTAACGGTAACGGTTCGGCCTGTTCCCCCAGTAACCCCGACAACCAATTAGCCATCCCCTGTTGGGGAACAGCATCCTTCAGAGTGTAGAGATCAAGCATGTTTCCTTCACCCGGGAAAGCAGTCAAATAGGGGTTATTCACCCCGTCAATGGTGCCGGCTTCAATGGGCCAATCGTTCTGTTCCAGACGTTTTTTCATAGCGTCGTTAAGCGAAAATGGGTGGAAAAAGGCTCGATCCCGGTAAAATGGTCCTTTCTAAAGATAGGGAATCGACCAGAATTAAAAATAATTCAGGCGATTTCCCCGTCGCGACTAAGTGAAATCTACCGGATACGCCAATAAAAGTATGATTACTCGCCTGCCGAATGATGTACTCATGACATTCTGAATGCTTGAATCCATACTTATTCTGGCATTCCACGTTTCAAGACCTTATATTACACAAAAGATACTTGAGTCCTGATCCCTGTCTGAAATTAAGCATTGGACTTTCCAGGGCAAATGCAAACAAAATCCATTTAGATGATCCCCAATATTGCCGTCATATTGACCGATTCAAGCAAAAGAATCATCTGGGTCAATGAAGACTTTACAAATATAACCGGCTACTCTTTAAGTGAGGCTTTGGGGAAAAAACCTGGCGAGTTGTTGCAGGGCCCAAATACGGAAGCGGAATCAATCATGCGAATGCGGCGCTCATTGAAGAACCACTTGCCACTGCGCGAAGACATCACCAATTATCGTAAGAATGGCGAGGAATACGTGTGTAAACTCGTTATTCATCCTATTTTCGATCGCAATCACGAACTCACTAATTTCATAGCCTTTGAAGTAGACGGAAGTGAGGTAAAGAACGCAGACGAACTGCCCATCATGCAGATTCGGGATAAATACCAGTCCAGTAGCCTTAAAGGGATTGAAGAGGTAAAACTATACGCTCAACTGCGCACACTGATGGAACGGGAAAAGATCTATCTCGATCCCAACCTCACCTTACGGGATGCTGCGGATCGATTAATGACGAATACCAAATATTTATC
>JASBTH010000039.1 GCA_030148525.1 Saprospiraceae bacterium
TTTCAGCGTATCCGCTTCCTGGATAGTCTGCCACAAATCGGACTCACTCATCTTCAGGTGGAACACAAATTCCCCGCCCTCGTCCTTGGAGTTCTGTAAACCCCCCTCCACCGGAGTCTGCCGGGCCTTGGTGTACAGGTAATCCTTGACGTATTCAATAAGCTGAGTGGTCTTGATGGCCTTGTCGGTATTCTTGCGCAGGAAAGTCAGCAGGCCGGCCGCAAAGGGGCTGTTAGCGCCCGCCATTCCGTCCGAAACGGTTTCGTTCCGGCCAGAAGCCAGAATTCGCCGCGAACGGAAGCGCTCATCGACCACCGCCGCCCGCTTGCGAACGACCAGCGTCCCCGAAAAACACGAATCGACGATCAACAGGGTATGGTGGGAATCAATGGCATTCAGCTTGTGAATGATATTCACGTTTTTGATGTATCCGTCTTCCGTGTCCTGACGGGCATCGACGGGCACCCAGGCCCCTTCGTCAAATTCCTCGTCGTAATGGCCGTGGCCCGAATAGTAGATAAGGAGATTATCAGCGGGGGTAATCCTGCGCTTCAGATCGCGAATAGACTTGTAAATACTTGCTTCCGTGGCATGCTCATCAAACAGGCTAATGACCTGCTCCGATTCGAATTGATAATGACGCACGAGCAGGTCAATGACGTCCCTGGCGTCTTTGACGGCGTTTTCCAGCTTGGGCCAATGTTCGTAGCGATCAATGCCAATGACCAGCAGATAATTTTTGCCGGAAGGCGCTTGATGGCCTGTGACTTCCGGGTTGTAAATACCTCTTTCCATACCGGGCGGTTTGAGTACGCTTTTGCCGTAAGGCGGTTATACATTGATAACGAACCCCCTACGGATTTATGGTACTAATATACAGGAAAAAAGGCACCCGGTCACGGGTAGGAAGGTGCAGCACTGTAGCGATCGACAAAGGCTTCCATTTCCTTTACCATATCAGGTGACCCGATGGCTACTGTAGCTCGCTGGTGCAAATGTTTTACCGGAAGGTCCAGAATGCGCTGCAATTGACAGGTGATCGCAAGTCCGCCTGCTTGTTCAACAATATAAGCCAGTGGATTGCATTCGTAGACCAGCCGCAGTTTCCCCTGCGGATATTTGCGCGTGTTGGGATACAGGAAAATCCCTCCCTGGAAAAGGATGCGGTGAATATCGCTGACCATGGAACCTATGTAACGCAGGCGAAGGTTCATATCGGAGCAATGATCGATGTAGCTGCGAATTTCCACATCGAACTTCAGGTAGTACCCCTGGTTCACCGAGTAATAGTTGCCGCGATCGGGGATCTGAATATCGCGATGGCTCAGGCAGAACTCGCCGATACTCGGATCCAGGGTGAAGCCATTCACCCCGCGACCGGTTGTATAAACCAGCAAGGTGGAGGTGCCGTAGAGCACATAACCCGCAGCCACTAATTCGACTCCTTTCTGCAGAAAATCATCGAGGCTACAGGTTTCGGTTGTTTGGCTTTTACGGCGGTAAATGCCAAAAATAGTACCGACGGATACGTTGACATCAATATTGGAGGAACCATCGAGGGGATCAAACACCACCACGTATTTCCCGGTCTTCGATTCCAGGCCGGGAATGGGAATAAAATCCTCGTTTTCTTCCGAAGCGATACCGCAACATTCACCGCTGTTCTTCAGGCAGTCAATAAATTTCTCATTAGCGTACAAATCGAGTTTCTGTACCTGATCACCGGTGGCATTCTGGCTATCAGCAACACCGAGGATGTTGACCAATCCTGCTTTATTAACCTCCCGGTTGACGATTTTGGCGGCAACGCCCAGATCGCGGAGCAGGGATGTCAGCTCCCCGGAAGCATAGGGAAAATCTTTTTGTCGACGAATAATGAATTCGTCCAATGTGACAATGCGGTTCATCTGGTTAGGTATTTGGTTGGAATTTACGAAACTGCCGGGTAGTGTGTTTCCCGAACAGGTGGTAATCATAAATATAGATATTTCAACCACACATTAAGTCATTATGTATTTTTAGCTTTCGCCAAAAAAGTAAAGACTTACGCTATCCAAACCAATTCCATACCTTGTGTTGCGTGAAAATAGGAGCCCGGCTAAACTATCTCCAATGGCATTGGTTTTCTTAAGGTGCATTCAAACAGAGCCCATTTACGACCTTCTTACCTATGAAAGAACTCTCCGTACTTAATAAGTATTTCGTCAAATACCGGTGGCGCTTATTGTTAGGAATCGTCTTCGTGGCACTCTCTAACTTTTTCCGGGTACTCCAGCCCCAGATGATCCGGGAAGCACTTGACCTAGTTGTCGAAAACATCGGTCTGTACGGACTATTTGCTGGAACCGACCTCCAGAATGACTTTTTCAATATGCTGGGGCGTTATCTGCTCTACTTTGGAGTTCTGGTCCTCCTGCTGGCCCTGATGATGGGCATCTTCATGTATTTTATGCGCCAAACCATCATCGTGATGTCGCGCCTCATCGAATACGATATGCGCAAAGAGATTTTTGCACACTACGAAAAACTGGACCTGGCTTTCTACAAGCGGAATAATACCGGTGACCTCATGTCCCGGATAACGGAAGATGTGAATAAAGTGCGGATGTATTTGGGACCGGCGGTGCTGTACGGTATCAATTTAAGTACCCTGACCGTATTGGTCATTTCCTCCATGATCTCGGTGAGCCCCAAGCTGACGTTATACTGCCTGGCTCCCCTACCCTTCCTGTCCCTTTCTATTTACTACGTCAGCAACCTGATCAATCAGCGCAGCACCGTCATTCAGCAGCAATTGTCGCACCTGAACAGTACCGCTCAGGAAGTGTACTCCGGTATCCGGGTCGTTAAATCCTACGTACAGGAATGGCCCATGATCAAGTATTTCGCTAAGGAAAGTGATGATTACAAGGAAAAAGCGCTCGATTTGGCGCGTATTAATGCCTTGTTCTTTCCGCTCATGCTACTCCTGATTGGTGCCAGCACCCTGCTTACCGTGTATATTGGCGGACGGCAAGTTGTTGCCGGCACGATTACCCCCGGTAACATAGCCGAGTTTGTGATCTACGTCAATATGCTGACCTGGCCGGTGACAGCCATTGGCTGGATTGCCTCCATCATACAACAAGCAGCTGCGTCCCAAAAGCGCATTAACGAATTCCTGGACACCGAACCGACTATTGGCTCAACGGCCAGGCTCGCACGTCGCCCTCTGGACGGACAGGTGACCTTTGATAAGGTTTCTTTTACGTATCCCGACACCGGCATCCAGGCTCTGAAAAACATCTCCTTCGACCTGATGCCGGGTCAAAAAATGGCCATCGTCGGCCGCACCGGTTCCGGTAAAACAACCGTCGCAGATCTGCTGGTGCGCATGTACGACGTTAGCAGTGGAAAAATATTGATCGACAATAAGGACATCCGGGAGCACGACCTGGCTAACTTGCGACAGAATATAGGTTATGTCCCCCAGGATGTCTTCCTGTTTTCCGACACTATCGCTAATAATATTGCCTTTGGCCGCCGGGATGCCGACCGGGATGCCATTGAAGCCTTC
>JASBTH010000042.1 GCA_030148525.1 Saprospiraceae bacterium
CGCTTTTGCCGTAAGGCAAAAAACATCACCACGAACACCCTCCTGTGATTTTCGTTATATTAGAGTCCCAGCCACCAGGTAAAACCGCAATCCGAACGGACCCATAGTGCCTTTCGGCAAAAACCAACATCTCACATGTCGCGCCTGATCATTGTTTCTAATCGCCTGCCCGTTACCATTGGAAAAAAGGAAGGGGGAGAACTTTTTTATCATCCCAGTGCCGGAGGCCTGGCAACCGGTCTCAATTCACTCGATGACTCTATTAACAAAATTTGGATAGGCTGGCCCGGAAAAGATATCCGGGACGAATGGGAGCAGGAAGCTGTTCGCAAAGACCTGCTCGACCAAGACCTGGTTCCCGTATTCCTGAGCAAGAAGGAAATCAAGCTGTATTACGAGGGCTTCAGCAATAAGACCATCTGGCCGCATTTCCACTACTTCACCCAATTCACGACCTACGACGAATCCTCCTGGGATGCCTACAAAGCCGTTAATCGCAAATTTGCGGAGGTAGTCATACCCCACATACAGCCGGGCGATATGGTTTGGGTACACGATTACCAGCTGCTGCTGGTACCCGAAATGATTCGTCAGGCCCATCCCAATATCTCCATTGGGTTTTTTCTGCACATCCCTTTCCCTTCCTACGAAGTATTCCGGATCCTGCCCTGGCGGGAACAATTGCTCAATGGTATTCTCGGCGCCGATCAGATCGGCTTCCATACCTTTGGCTATATGAGGCATTTCCTGAGTGCAGCGTATCGCATTACCGGCCACGAACACTCCGTCGGGATGCTCTCGGTAAATAACCGGGCCGTTAACGTGGATGTTTTTCCCATGGGGATCGATTACGAAAAATACGCCCATACCGATCCCGACCCTCAGGACGAAGAGGTGCGCAAGATCCGGGACCTGGCCAAGCGGATCAGCCTGGTGATCTCCATCGATCGCCTCGACTACACTAAGGGGATCCCAACGCGCCTGCAGGCTTTCGAACGCTTTTTGGAAACCTCCGTCGATCAGCACGGTAAGGTGACGCTGGTGCTCATCGTAGTGCCCTCCCGCTCTAATGTAGACCAATATCAGGAGCTAAAACACCAGGTCGACGAATTAGTGGGTAGCATCAACGGGCGCTTTGGTAGTTTTGACTGGACCCCCGTCCGCTATTTTTATCGGTCGCTGAATTTCAGTGAACTGACCGGATTGTACAAGGCAGCGCATATTGCCATGATCACCCCCCTGCGCGATGGGATGAATCTGGTAGCCAAGGAGTTCGTAGCCAGCAAAGAGGAGAATAAGCAAGGCGTGTTGATCCTGAGCGAAATGGCGGGAGCTGCCAACGAACTCACCGAAGCTATTATGGTCAACCCCCAGGATATTCAGGGAATGGCCGATGCCTTGCAACGCGCCCTGGATATGCCAGTTGCTGATCAGGAAAGACGACTGAAGAGCATGCAGTCCAAGTTGAAAATCTATAATGTTGAGCATTGGGCAAATACATTCCTGACTGATCAGCAAAACTTCATGAAGCAACAAGAAAAACAGAACATTAGTCGAATGGAAGACCAACAACTCGATGAAATATACCAGGCTTTTCGTCAAGCCCAAAAGCGACTTATCATCCTCGATTACGATGGCACCCTGATGGATTTTAAACCCGATCCGCAAGCAGTTGTCCCCGACGATAAACTAATCCATCTGCTAAAGTCGCTGAAGGCCAGTCCCCAGACTAAATTGATCGTCAATAGTGGCCGTGACCGGGATACCCTCCAGGAATGGTTGGGACCACTGGACATTGATATGGCCGCCGAACACGGGGTATGGATCAAACGCAAAGGGGAATGGGCATTGAATCCCGGCCTGGCATCCGATTGGAAATCAGAAATCCGCGATGTGCTGGAAAACATGGTGGAGCGCACCCCCGGCTCTTTCATTGAGGAAAAAGACTTTTCAATTGCCTGGCACTATCGCCGCATCGACAAAGAGTTTGGAGAGAAGCGTGTTCGTGAATTCCGCGATGTACTCCTGTACCTCACGGCCAACCTCGATCTGCAGGTACTGGAAGGTAATAAGGTCGTTGAAATTAAGAATGCCGGCGTTAATAAGGGGAAAGCCACCCTTAACTGGGTTGACGAAGAAAACTGGGATTTCATTATGGCTCTGGGGGATGACCACACCGACGAAGATACGTTCAAAGCGTTGCCGGATCATGCCTACACCATCAAGGTAGGACTGAGTAATTCGGTGGCTAAGTACAATGTATTGTCTGTGCAGGAAGTACGACAGCTTCTGGACCGGTTTACCAAAATTGACTGATCAGCCGCCTCTACGCCTGCCTTAAATCGATTAATGCCAACCTTTAATAGAAGGGACTGGCATAGGACGGTTTGTTCGTTTAGATTTATGCATTGTATTCAAAACGCAACAAACGCATGTTGAAACAAGGCTTACAAGCGATAGGGGCGTATGCACGCGCCCTCCAATTGACAGTCCGCTGGAACCTCTGGGGATATTTTGTGATCCCAGTTCTGATCAGCCTGATCCTCGGTGGAGCTATTTTCTACACAGCTTACGGCCTGTCCGACAACCTCAGCGCCTGGATTATGCAGGTTTACCCCTTTGAGTGGGGGCAGGCAGTAGTGGAACGGGTTAGTCAGGTATTGGGTGGGGTGCTCATGGTTGCCCTGGGGCTAATCCTTTTTAAGAACCTCGTGATCGCTCTGGCATCCCCTTTTATGAGTTTCCTTTCGGAAAAAATCGAACGGAAACTCTACGGTGGAGAAAGTCCTACATTTAGTGTGTCCCAGGCAATCAGTGATCTGGTGCGGGGAATCCGGATAGCGATCCGGTTGATCGCCCGGGAGCTCGGGATCACTTTGATCTTGGTGCTGATCGGTTTAATTCCCATCTTTTCTCCCGTCATCCCCTTTCTGATCTTCATCGTCCAGGCGTATTATGCCGGTTTCGGTAATATGGATTTCACCCTTGAGCGCTATTACCGGGTAAGTGGAAGTGTCGGTTTTGTGCGCGATCACCGGGGACTGGCCATTGGGAATGGTGCGGTGTATCTGTTCCTGTACTTTACCGTAATCGGATTTGTGGTTGCGCTGCCCCTGGGGACCATTGCGGCAGCGACCGAAAGCCTGAAACATCTCCGCAAGGGCGAAAAGCCACAAACAATGCGGACTACAGCTTAGAGCGTGTTGGGGATTTATCCCACAAACTTGTAACCAACGCCCCGTACACTCAGAAAGAATTCCGGGTTTTTGGGATCTTTCTCGAAGTATTTTCGAAAGGAGAGAATAAAATTATCGATGGTTCGGGTCGAAGGATACACATCGTATCCCCATACTGACTGCAGGATCTGTTGGCGGGAAACCACTTCATTGCGACGATCCACCAGCAGCTTTAAGAGCATAGCTTCCTTTTTGGTCAGGGTAAACTCGCCGGGATTACCACTGGCTTCGTAGGTGACAAAGTTGACAGAATTATTCCCAAATGAGTAGGTTTCGGGACTGTTCTCAGGGGTTTTACTGGTTCGCTTAATAAGGTTGTTAACTCGCAGTAGCAGCTCTTCCAAAACAAAAGGCTTGGTCAGATAGTCATCACCGCCCTTCTTCAGCCCCTGAATACGGTCCTGAGAAGCATCCTTGGCGGTCAGAAAAATGATGGGCACATCCATATTGGTCAGCCGGATCTGCTCACATACCTGAAACCCATCCACTTCCGGCAGCATGACATCCAGGATGATCAAGTCAAAGTGCTGCTCCTTGAAGTGTTTCAGCGCTTCTTTCCCGGTACCGGTAGCGACCACTTCAAAATCTTCCATTTCGAGGTTGAGTTTGACAACGTCGCGAATGTTTTCCTCATCTTCGACCAGCAGGATTCGATTCATAGTTTACTTTGTTCAGAATGTATTGGAAGAACGTCAAAACCGGGGAAAGGTTTTAGCTTGCTTTCAGGGACTTTTGCTCTTGTTGTCCGGTGGTTGCCCTGGCTGGCAGGGTAATTCGAAATAAGGTGCCTTGCGGGTGATTATCCTGTACCGTTATGGTTCCTTTGTGGGCCCGAACGATCTCGGCCACAATGTAAAGGCCAAGTCCGGTCCCCTTGGTTTTTCGGGTATCCTCATTGCCGACCCGGTAAAACTTATCAAAGATGTATTTCTTTTCCTTATCCTCAATACCTATGCCATTGTCAGCGACTTCCAGCACGATGTCGTCAGTTTGAAAGTGTAGGTTGGTTTCAATGCGAATGGGGGGCGTGCTGTATTTAACGGCATTTTCCAACAGGTTGAGCGCGACTGAGGTCAACCCTGTTTTATCGCCATAGACCATGGGGATATTGCCGTCCTGAGCGTATACAAACTTGATCTTAGGGTATTTGTGGCGCATTTTATCGATGATGCCATCCACCAATTCGCTCAAGTCGATATGCTCCTGAAAAGGCTGATAGGCGGTCTCCAGTTTGGCGGAAAGCAGCAGGTCGTTCACCAGTCCGTGCAGTCGATCGGTGTCGCTCAGGGCATTTTCCATCAATCGTTCTTTCAATTCCGGCTTCAGGGTAGTCCTTCTTTTCATGGTCTCCAGGACCAGCTGAATAGAGGCAATGGGCGATTTCAATTCGTGTGTAATGGACAGGAGGAAATTTCGGCGCTGACGGGCAGACTGTATTTCCTTGTGGTAGCCGCGATTGATCAAATACATACCGACGAGCAGGCTGGCGACAAACACGGCCGCTTCGCCCATAATCATGTATTTCTGCGCCCGGTATTTGCTTTGCAGTTCCTGAAATTCCGGTGTCTGCTGAAAAGCAGCCTGTCCGGATACCCGTCCTTCCGCCACCATCCCGATCAGCAGTAATTCCCGCTTAGCATAGAAAGCATCCCGGTTTTTTTCGTACAACAGCACCGACCACCAGGTGAAGGCCAACAGCATGTAGGCAATTACCGC